>JBGTEN010000187.1:0-62896 GCA_041747755.1 Arenibacter sp.
TATCAGTGTTTTTTGTTTTTACACATTTTATTTGATGGTAAATAATAGGTTATAATCTCGTATTAAAGGTGTGCTAATCGGTGTCCTCACTTCTGCCATCAACAACATTGAACCTTAATTAATTAGACATTAGGAAATAAAGCAAATACAACCATGCAGGCATGGATTGTTGATGTTTATTTGTTAAATTTATTGCTTAAACAGCGGAGCGAAACTATAGTTAAAGGATGATTAATATTAAAAAACAACAACGAAAATATAATACGCATGTCTAGACTTGGATTTTTTATTATTCTACTCAGTTTTTTGACAAGTTGCAACGGACAACCGAAAAACACCAATCAGACTACAAAGAAAAGTTCAAATGAAAAATCACTAGTTGTTGGTGGTGGTTGTGACGGCTGTGAAATTATGTATGTTGCCATGCCCTCAAATATAAAAGCCGTTGATACCAGTGCAGGGTGGACGGAGAAAGGGCAAAAACTTTTACTTACAGGAACAGTTTTTAAAATTGATGGAAAAACACCTGCACCAAATGTTATCATTTATTATTGGCAGACAGACAATGATGGATACTATTCCTCAAGAGAAGGTTTGGACGAAAAAGCCATAACACATGGACATATTCGTGGTTGGATTAAGACGGACGAAAAAGGAAAATACGCTATTTACACTATAAGACCAGCACCATATCCAAATGATTTTTTACCTGCACATATACATTTGTCAATAAAGGAACCTGATATAGAAAATGAATATTACCCCGATGACATTAATTTTGATGATGACAATCTCTTAATCCCATATTTTAAGAAATATCCACAAGAGAATCGTGGGGGTAGTGGTGTCGTTAAAACACGATTTAAAAATGATCTTTTAATAGCTGAACATGATATTATTTTAGGGTTAAATATTCCAAATTATCCTAAAATATAAAACAGCCAATAAAAAAATCAGGTTTAAATATGTTCTCTTTCGGAAGGGGTATGGTTCGAAACTATCCGACAAAACCAAGGATATATTATGAAATAATAAAATAACTTAATTGGTCCTTTTTGAAACATAATCTAGTTTAAAGCAAAAGGAACTAGAGTTTCCAATCATTCCTTTTTCAATCTAATACAACGGTAACAAACTTAACGCTAACAAACTTCATTAATCATAAAATACTTCAAAATTTTTTTTACCTATTTCGGTTTATGTAGTAGATTACGATTCTTGGCTAATTTTTTGTTGCATTTTTTTGATATGGAATTCAACTTGACTCCATACAAAAACTTAAGTTCGTTTACTTTTATCATAACGGCTATACCCGGTTATGGCCACAACTACAGTTCTCCTTAACGCAGACCTCCGGTTATTTCTTCCAGCAAATCAAAAAATGCTTTTTTTCGTGGAGAACTTATTCCCCAGTTCACGGGAACCGACTGATAGCCATCGTCAAAACCTTCGTCTTTCATTCTAAAATCAAAATACCCCCAAGAAGCATATGCTTTTACAGCTTCTACAAAATTGTTGGAGGGTTTATCAAAATCAAAGTGGTCATCTTCATTAAATACTATAGGCATTGGGCGGTAGGAAGGTAAAGCGCGGACTTGTGCAACCATCTCCGTAATACGGGCTGGATTACTTACTCCATTACCGTGGATTAAAACATAGTCGGACACTTCAACAACTTTATCAGGTGGAATCCTGGTTCCGTTAAAACTGGTAGAAACCAAAAGGTCCGGAGCATTTCTTTTTGCCCTTGAGATTAACTCGTGAATTCTGTTTTTGCCAATAATTGCATGTTGATAGGCATTATTGTCGCTTTCATTGGCTATTTCTAAAATTACATTGGTGTAGCCCATTTTCTTAATCCATGTGACGGCATTGTCTACGGCAGCAATAACGGCCTTTTCGTTTTCCAAGCGTTCATCTTGACCAAAATAGAAGAGGCCAAGATTTACAACCATACCGATTTCGTCCGCTCTTTCAATAATCCGTGCCATTCGCTTTATAAAAGCGATCCTGAGCTTACCGTCCTTTTCAAAGGCATTGTTTTCCCACAGCTGAACACGGGAATATCCTTCCGGACTTCCTCCTTGAAAGTTGATATTAAATGCTAACAATCCTTTGGCATACCAAACATCCATTGCATCAATAAATTCTTGAGTATTCCGGTCTGGGTCCCATGTATTAGTATCAGGGTATTTCCACCGGTCAGCAGTTTCGGGGTTGAGGTCGTCAAAAACGCCCTGTACCATTCGTGAGTTCATCAAAAGACCCTCTATGTTATGACCTTTCCAAGTGCGTCCTTTGTAAGTAGGCTCACCGTTTATATAGAATTTGTCTTTCTCTATAGTTACTAAGGTTCTTCGAGATTGTTTTTCAGGAATGGAATTATTTGCTGAATAAATAGGAATAACCAATAACAACAGCAATGGAAGTACTATATTTCTTTTCATGATGTTTTGATTTTAACTTGTTGTTTAAAACATTAATTTACTTAAATGGGCTAAAGGCGTTAAGCGGTTCAATAGAAATGGAATCAGCCTATAAATTAAAAAAATTGCGGTTAGACAGTTTAAAACACTTAATTCTCAAGCAATACACTAACCTACTTATATAATTGTAATAATTACTCGTTGGTATCGCGTTAGTGCGGGAAATCCGGTATCCGTACCTTCTATAATAATATGGTATTGATCTCCCGTTTTTGCGGTTGAAGGTATTGTGATCTTAGAGACATTATTCTGTGTTACAACCTCAGCCTCGCCATCCCCGGCTTCTACGTAGCACCAAGCATTTAAGGCAACCGGATGCCCGTCAGGATCTGAACTGGATAAATTCAGAGTTACTATTTCACCTGCTGAAGCGGTTATCGCAACACCCTCGGCTACTAAGATTTTAGGCGGGTGATTGGCTTTATCAAAAGGTTGAATACACCAATCTGCACGTGCTGCAAAATCAAGTTGCATTGCTTTAATCCATCGGGTTTGCGGATAGCTTTTATCTAATTTTCCGGTTTCCGGATTCATATCGGAAGCAGCCTCTCCATCCTCGTATCGATAAGGATTATCTTTAGCCAGAACAAAACGACCACTCCAACCACCTCTTGAGGGATCTTCATAGTTATCTAATCCTACATCTACCAAATGCAAGAACGCCGGACTGTCACCTTCAGAAATAAAATCATATTTAGAGAAACTACCTCTTTCAGTATTAATTATTTTAGTCATATCACCCTCAAAATGGTTGGGATCTCCCTCCTGTTTTTGACCGTCGCCATAGGAATAATATTTCTGTAACAACGGACCATGGCCATTTATGATATTCGACCCCATAAAACTCCCTTCTAAATAAGGTTGCTGACTTTTGGGTACTACTTGTTTCCACGGGTAGGCAAAACACCAGAATTGGTTGGCATTGTAAAACACCCGAACGTTTGGCCAATTGGGACCTATGTAGTTCTTATAGGTGGCATCCTGATCCATGATCGTATAAATGATGGCTTTTTTCGAAACCTTTTCCTTAATGGCTTTCCAATTTTTGGTCTTGGCGTAATCCTCTTCAATTGATTTTAATGCACGTGCAATTGTATTGGTACCTCCCCATGCCTGCAGAAATAGTTCTCTGTCATCATCATCCAATAGTTTCTCTCGGATGAGTTTTGAACCTGCTGTACGTTGGTCCATTTCACCTTCAAAATCTATGTTGCCAACCCGAACCATGCTTGCGAGTTTTTGGGGAGTAGGGTATTTGTTGTCGTGCAGAATTAAATTGGGGTATATCTTAGCATATTCCTCCAAAAGTTCTTCTATCCAAGTGGTTCCAGGCCAACGTAAGTCTGTCCCTTCTCCATAGAGCTTTCGAGTCATTTCCATTTCTGATGTAAACTTTGTACCCTGACCATCTCCTTTCCAATGCCACATCGAACTGGAATATATTAGACCCTGAGTTTCAAACTCATTTGTATAGAGCAAGAAGCGGATAAAAGTATCCACATCATCAATCTCACCATCCGTTGTTACAATAGTTCTCTTCATATTTTCCTGGGCAAAGCACAAGGAAAGCGTGAAAATTGAAGCTAGAAAGAGAAGTGTTTTTTTCATGATTTTAAATTTTGTTGTAATGAATTCATTTAATAAGCCTTAGCCAATTGTTATACTTTTGTTTTATGCTGCCATAGTCCTCACTTTTTTTCAATGTTTGTAACTGTAATAGTGATGTTATCTCTTTTGCCTGCTATGTACCACACCATCTTGCTTATTTTACCTTGGGAATTACATTAACGATACACCTCTGGTATCTGGTCAAATTAGGAGTTCCATTATCGGTTACCTGAAGGATAAAATGTATGGTCTTGGATTTATCGGTGACAGGTGCAACAAAACTCGTTACTTGTGCATTAACGTTCTCTAATTTAACATTATTTATATTTAGAGTGCCTACTTCATTATAAACTATCCATTTGTACGTCAAAGTATTCCCGTCAGGGTCGGAAGAGCCAACACCGCTTAATGTAACTTTGTCCCCGGAGTGAACCAATAACTCATTCGGGTGGTCTAATTTTGCAACAGGGGGGTGATTGGCAGCACTATAATTTGATGTATTGCTCCAATCAATACGAGCGGCAAAATCATTTTGATACGCCTCTCTCCAACGCCAAATGGTGGCATGGTTGCTTGTGTGAAAAGAGTCGGTTATCGGACTGTAAACTTCATCATCTGCATCAGTCCAAATTGGACGTGTTTCCGGCTCGTACATGTATTTTTTATACTGAGGGATATACAATTCATATCTACCGCCCCAGCCACCGAAGTTAGGATTTTCCGGATTGTTGAGTCCATTATTTACTAAACCCAGAAACGAAGGGGTGTCACCTTCCATTAAATATTCAGTGTGGGGATGTTCGGCACCGAGGGGACCATGATTATTTCGTATATGCTCATCCAGCCAAGGATTGTCAACTATTGTAAAATCGGGCCCTATGAATCGACCATGCATTTTATCCCCTGAAATACCCGTCCATGTGGCGTGATGGTATTGTCCACCACCATTTTCTTCATACCCCGGACTTACCACATAAAAAAGGTTAGGAAAGTTCTTTCGAATCCAAGGGCCGGTATCATCTTGATCTGAAATTGTATAAATACGCATTTTTGGAATTATCAGATCTAACTCTTTTTGCGTCATTGTGCGTTCCATTTTCCATAGTGCCTGTGCCAATACATTGGCACCCCCCCAGGCTTGAATATAAATTGGGCGATTATCTTTCTTTTTCAACGTTGTAATCAGCCATTCAGATCCTTCGGAATCTTGCCCTTCCCCAACACCTGTCATTCCAAATTTTGCAACACCAATCTTGATAACGCTTTTTAGATATTCGTATTCCGGATAGCCTGATTCATGTTTCTCCAGATTACTTCTTACTTTGCTATAAGCGTCAACGATTTCATGAATACGCCATTCTGCCGTTTTATCTTTTTGCCAGATGGAAGTTGTGGCGACAATACCTTCAACGTCCCACTGGTTGGAGTAGGTTAAAAATCGTACTAACGATTGGGCATCATCCGGTTCGTTTTCAATATCGGTTAGAACAAAAACCCTAGGTTTTTCTATAAAATATTGAGCTGAAACATTTTTAGCCATCAATATTAGTATGCAGACTATAAAATAGGAAAATAAGGTAATTCCTGAGCTTTTCATAAAGTGATTTATTCGTTATTTTTTATTCGGGTAAAATAGTTACAATAACTCTTTTAAACCTTTAAAGTCATCTTCTTGTTAAAAAATTCCGCGCATTTTTGGTAATCCTTAAAGGTTTCAACTCCACCTAATTTCGTGGTTGTATTTTCCAGTCTTAAAAATACACAATACCTGATACACTAGGTGCGCAGATATGTTTCTAATTTTCAGAAAAATAACTGCGCTTCTTCATCTGTTGTGGTGTTTTTATCTGCTTTAGCCAATCAAAAAGAAGGAATAAATAATGTTACAGTAGTAATAAGTGAAACGAAAATGCTTTTACAATATGTTAATTCAGGATTATTTTTAGTTTAAATCCCATATTATTAATAGTTTTCCGGCTATGTTAATTTTTATCTCATGAAAGCTGTTTACACTCTTTTTTGTTTTGTTTTTTGCATATCTTTTTTAGTTGCTCAAAAAGGGTTACCAACCGATAACCTTTCATCAGCCTTTCATAAAGAGCGAAGGGAAGCATTGCGTAAAAAAATGCCTGCCAATACGGTTGCCGTTTTTTTTGCAAATGCTATGCGCAATCGTGCTAATGATGTAGATTACATCTATCACCAAGACCCCAACTTCTACTACTTAACAGGATATCAGGAACCAAACGCGGTTTTACTGATTTTTTCTGATAATCAGAAAAATAAAGAGGGTAAAACATTCAATGAAATTATTTATGTTCAGGAAAGGAATGAACTTGCCGAACAATGGAACGGGTATCGCCTGGGAGTAGAAGGGGTACAATCTAAATTGGGTTTTGATACGGTTTTTAACGGTAAGGAATTCTTAGAGTCCGGCATTGATTTTGCTGAATTTGACGCCGTTTTTTTTAAAGAATTTGATAATGACTACCGAGACGACCCCAAGGACAAAGCCGATTTGTTTAGCTTAATAGCGGCATTTAAAACACAGGTGGGCTATAATACGGAATCTACCGGTGCAATAAGCCCATCTTTAAATAGTGAATTAAAAGGTAAAAGTGAATTAACGGTCAAAAGAGCAAAAATGGACACCAAAAGTTTAGGCACTTTTATGGCCGGTTTACGGCAGACCAAAACCGAGGAGGAATTGGTTCTGCTAACTAAAGCCATTCGAATTTCTGCTATAGGACAAATAGAAATTATGAAAGCTATGCACCCTAATATGTCTGAAAGGGAAATTCAGGGTGTGCATGAGTTCGTGTACAGAAAATATGGCAGTGAATTTGAGGGTTACCCTAGTATTGTTGGTGCCGGAAATAATGGTTGTGTCCTACACTATATAGACAATAATAAAATGTCTGTAGAGAATGATTTGGTTTTAATGGATCTTGGAGCAGAGTATAGAGGGTATACCGCTGATGTTACAAGAACGATTCCTGCAACCGGCAAGTTTTCTCAGGAGCAAAAGTTAATTTATGATTTAGTTTATCAAGCCCAAGAAGCCGGAATTGATATGGCTATTGTAGGAAATGATTTACGAGCTCCGGATGCGGCAGCCCGAAAGGTGATTAATGAAGGTCTTATCAAATTAGGAATTACTAATTCAGAGGCTGAAGGGCGCATTTATTTTCCGCATGGCACTTCACATCACCTGGGATTAGACGTACATGATCCAAGTCTCGGCGGTCCACTACAACCCAATATGGTGATAACTGTTGAACCGGGCATCTATATCCCCGAGGGAAGTGCATGTGATAAAAAATGGTGGGGTATTGCGGTAAGGATTGAAGATGATATTTTAATTACAGCCAATGGTCCCGTGAATTTATCTGCAGAAGCTCCCCGAAAATCGGAAGATATTGAAAAACTAATGCAGGAAAAAAGTGTTTTGGACAGTTTTGTACTACCGAGTTTAGACTAATTTGAGGCTTGTGATCCTAAATGGCTAAAGACGTAAATGAGCAAATGAATACTAAAGGGAGTTTTTTAAAAAAGTGTTATAGATTAACCACAAAGCAAGATGGGTTTATGAGGTCATAAGGTAATATAGTACTCCAAAAACTGCACTTATCCCAATCCATTGAATCATTCCTATTTTAAATCGATACATCGCGATAAAGGATACTACTATCCAAACTAAAGCCATATAATCTAGTCCTGTCAAAGAAATCTCCTTTGGAAAAATTACGGCCTTACCTAGATAAATGGTTAGATTTAATACTACACCGACCACTGCAGCGGTTACAAGGGAGAGTATTTCTTTAATTTTAGTGTTGCCTTGCGTGCGTTCAATAATTGGGGCACCTATAAAAATAAAAAGAAAGCATGGTAGAAAGGTGTAAAAAGTAGTGGTCATTAGACCCAATGCCCCCATACTAAGAGAGCCTCCAAAATGGTTATGTCCTGCCATAAAACCCACAAAGACCAACACCATAACCAATGGCCCGGGGGTTGTTTCTCCAAGGGCAAGTCCATCAATCATCTGCAGATTAGTTAACCAATTGAATTGTTCTACGCTTACTTGCGCTACATAAGGCAAAACGGCGTAGGCGCCTCCGAAAGTAACAAATGCAGCTTTAGTAAAAAAAAGTGATAACTTTTTCCAAAATTCAAAATCGCTCGTAAAAAAGTAAAAAGCGATGAAGGGTAGTATCCATAAAACAATACCTGTAAGTACTTGTTTCCAAAACCGAAGCGGCTTAAAACCTATATTGGGGGCAATAGTATTTTTATTGATATAATAGCCATCTTCACCAATATCCTTATTATTTCCATCAGTTTTTTTTGAAGAAAAAAAGTTTGGATAGAACTGCCTGGTTAACGCGGCCAAGACAAGGGCGCCTAAAATTATCAAGGGAAAAGGAATATTTAGAAAAAAAATGCAAATGAAAGCGGCAAAAGCCACAAAATAATGAAACGGACTTAAGAGTGATTTTTTTCCTATTTTTAGTAAAGCAATGATAACTATAGCAATTACTGCAGGTTTTAAACCGTTGAACATAGCATATATCCAAGGAATATTTCCAAAGGATACATAAATAGCACTTAATCCAAGCAAAATAAACATGGATGGAAGTACAAAGAGTACTCCTGCGGCAAGCCCGCCTCGCGTACCATGAAGTAACCAACCAATATAGGTGGCTAATTGTTGGGCCTCAGGACCAGGTAAAATCATGCAGTAATTCAGCGCATTCAGGAACTTACTGTCACTAATCCACCTTTTTTTATTTACCAAATATTCATGCATTATGGCTATTTGTCCCGCAGGACCTCCAAAACTAATAAATCCTAGCGTGGTCCAAAATAGTAGAGCTTCTTTAAACCTTGGCTTTTCAACCTTGTTCATTTTTTTAATTCGTTGGTTTGCCAAGTGGGAACTCCGTCTTATTCATATGCCATTCTTTTCTTATTTTATTCTTGGGGTATTTAAAAATCCAAAATAAAAGATGATTTACGTGTTGTATGCGAATTACTTCTTAAACGGTGTTTTTGTTAATTGAATTTACTTTAGCCTATGTGATTTTTAACCATCAGGTTTTTAATTTTTAATTATATACTGAAAACTGTGACACTCATTTTTCATAATTAATAATCACCACTAAATCTTCCTCGCCAACTTGTTTTAAGCCATGGGAACTGCCTGGCAGGGTAAGAATGGCATCGCCTGCATTAACCTTAAAAGTTGAGCCATTCATGGTCATTTCACCTGTACCACTTACAATATAATAGATTTCTTCTTCTTTTTGCAAATGATACCCAATGGCTGATCCGGGGTGCATAATACGCTTGGTAAACTGTAGTTTAGAATTTTTAGCACTTTTAAAAAAGGAGTGCCCTGTGGTATTACCTCCACCATTATGAGTTCCGGGTTCTGATTTAGCAATATCTTCTTCATGTTCTAGAATGTACCCTTCTTGGTTTTCTGTCTGATGAGAAAATGAAATAGAAATACTGAGAGCAATGAATCCTAACACAGCAATAAGAGGTTTTTTGGCTACCATATTTTTTATTTTAGAATTTTTCAATCTCCCAAAGTGTTGTTTTGAACTAGGTTATTGTAGAACAAAGCTATTTCACTGGGAGTTTTAAGTTGTTTGGCTTCTATCCTGCGATATACTTCCGGATAATCTTTAAAATACTTACCTAAACTTTCTTTTTTAAGACCAAAAATACCTTGAGTAACGCGAATTAGGTAATTCTCATTTTCACGTTTAAAAAGTGGTACTTCAAGAATAATGTCGGACTCTTGATCCAATTGTTCCCATACGTAGTAAGTAAGATTTCCTTTAACTATGGTTTTTAGAAAATGTTTCTTGCCGGTTCCGGGTATACTTTCATAATTTATTTTAAAAAAATTACTGGTAGTATGTAACCACACACTTTCATAAATATCTTCTCCTCTTTTATATTGGACTATCTGGCTTGGGCTTAATTTTTTTAAACGCTTCCTATTGCCTTTAAATCGAACTTTTTTATAGATTGTAGTAAAGGTACCTATCTTTCTGTCTTTTAGCTCTCCGTATAAGGTATCGCCGGAGTTTGTAATTATATAACCGGTTTCATAACCTGATTGTGCGCTAGCAGCGAAACGATTAAGAAAAATGTAGCTTAAAAAAAGAGTATAAAGTATAATTTTCATGTAAATGGAAAAGCTTAAACTTTATTTAATTACAAATTTCTTTTTTTCAATTCTGCTACTGCGTAATTTGCTGCACGTGCCGTAAGTGCCATAAAAGTCAGGGTTGGGTTTTGTGTACCGGTACTCGTCATACAGGCGCCATCGGTTACAAACACATTTTTGCAGTTATGCATCTGGTTCCAGCTATTGAGTAGGGAGGTTTCGGGATCTTTTCCCATACGAACACCACCCATTTCATGGATATCCGATCCGGGAAGTGCTTGTGTGTCTCTTGCTTCAATATTTACAAATCCTGCCTTCTCAAACATCTCAATGGACTGCTCCACATAATCCTTTACCATTTTGTCGTCATTCTCCGTCCATTCGCAAGAGACTATTAATTGTGGGATTCCATATTTATCTCTTAACTCTTTATGAAGTCGTACATGATTACTTTCAATAGGAACACATTCGCCCATCATCCAACTGCTAATATGCCAGTTGTCCAATTCCGGGTTAAGCAAGTTCTTACGTAAACTATCTCCTATGGTATCGGTATCAACTTTTGTTCCCCTGCCACCACCAATTCCGATGGCATAACCCCTTAGAAAATCAGTTTCCTGTTTTAAGACATTTCTAAAGCGTGGCATGTATCCATTACTAGGGTTACCACCGCTGGTTTTTTTGTCTTTGAAACCCTCATAATCAGCACCCGCTTTTCCGCGGTAATTGTGCCAGGATATATATTTTCCCAGAAGTCCGTTTTCATTACCCAAACCTTCCGGGAATTTTTCAGAAGTAGAATTCAAGAGAATGGCATTGGTATTTAGTGTGGAGGCATTTACAAATACAATTTTAGCGTAAAAATCTATGGTTTCATTGGTGGTCGCATCTATGACTCTTACACCTTCTGCTTTTCCTCTTTTACCTTTTTTATCATTATGTAGTATAGAATGAACAACGGAATTTGGGCGTAAGGTTAAATTTCCGGTTCGCTCTGCCCAAGGAAGAGTAGAAGAATTGCTACTAAAATACCCCCCATAAATACATCCTCTATTACACATTCTTTGGTTTACACACTTTGCTCTGCCTTGTTCCTGATGTATAGTCTGTGGATCGGTAATATGTGCACATCTTCCTTGAATAAGATGACGATTATTGTTATAATTTTTTTGAAGACTTTCTTTAAAATACTGTTCAATACAGCTTAATTCAAATCCGGGCATGGTAATACTGTCCGGTAATTCGGGCAGGCCGTCATTGCCTCCGGCGATTCCCGCGAATTTTTCAACATAAGCATACCACGGTTCTATATCCTTATACCGTATAGGCCAATCTACTGCAAACCCATCTCTTACAGGTCCTTCAAAGTCATAATCGCTCCAGCGTTGGGTTTGTCGAGCCCATAAGAGCGATTTACCCCCAACATGATACCCTCTAAACCAGCGAAACGGCTTTTCCTGAATAAAGGGTTGCTCATCTTCTCTTAGCTGCCAATGCAAATTTTCTTCTCTTAGCCGGGTAGCATTTTCAATATTTACTCTTTTATTTAAAGGAACTGTTCCCCGATATTCAAAATCCCAAGGGGCTTTGGATGCTGTAGGATAATCCAAAGCGTGCTTAACGTCTCTACCCCGATCCAGGACTAAGGTCTTTAAGCCTTTGTCGCAGAATTCTTTGGCAGCCCAACCTCCACTGGCGCCTGAACCAATAACAATTACGTCATATGTTCTTTTCTTTTTTGAATCTATAGAAAGATTTGCCATAGTTTTATACAGTTACATCAACTTCGACACAACCATGAAAGTGTCCCGGTGCCACGATATATTTATAATATTTTCGCATTACTTCTCTGGAGGTCCTAAAGCCACGGATGGTTTCTGATTTTAACAATTCAAAAAAGTCTTTTTCATTTTGATCTTCTGAGGTAGCCATGGCAAGTAGGAGAATTTCTCTTTGAAATTGATCACAATCTATAAAAGGAGTGTTAAACCCCTGCAGTGCATTTTGGTGTAAGGAATTCAATTGAAATTTAATGTTTTCCTGTACCGGTAAATCATAACAATCTGCGAAAAGCTTTTGCAAAAACACCGCTACTCCCACATCCAATGCACCTATTGCATCCCCTTTTGGTATAATAGTATCCGCTACAGTAGCTAACAGGGATTGCTCTGTAGGTGAAAATTGGGGAATAAATGATAACTCCGCCGGACTCCAGTCCCTTGCCCAAGCCGGTAAGACCACCAATCCGGTTGTGGTTAAAAGCAGTTTTTTAAGGGAACTTCTTCGATTCATTAACTGGTTTTATTTATGAGTTGGAAAATTAACTTTCTAAATACTGAGACTATTAAATTTTTTCGCCCTTGAATTTAGGAAAAAGGATTGGATTGGTGTTTATATTAATCAATTTTATGCAATATCCTTGAACAATTTATAAAACTTACCGCCTATAAGTTAGAGTACAATTTCAAGAGAAGACTGGTAATTTGGATCGACGTTAACGGTTAGAATTTTGTCACTTACTTAATGGAATAGTCCACAAACTTAAATAACATATTTCCTTAAACCGAATTGTGTATTTCATCGACAAAGGCAGCATTTAAAGCCGTTGAGATGCTTATGAAGTTCACTTTATCCAAAAATTTGGTCGTATAGCCAATATATATTTTAGGTTCGGAATACGGCTCTATCTTTGTTTCAATAATTAATAAAAACTCAAATTTTATGGATACAGCTTTACTTATTAAAAAGGTTTATTTTGAAGGATTCCGAAATTTAGGACACTTCATCCTAAAACACGGTATGAAGATTTATTTTTGGGCAACGGTAGCTTTGTTTTGTATGGTTTTATACGCGTTTTGGTTTAGAATTTTTACCGGCTTTGCCTGGGATTAACCTGAAACTAACTATAAAAAACTCCCGTTGCAGTACCTGTGACGGGAGTTTTTGTTTTAAAATAGTCCGGTAATTAACTCGCCGCCGACAGTCTATACTGATTTTGAATTACTTTCAGTTCGTCTTGGATGCGTTTAGCCCATTTTTCCATAAGCTGCAATTCACCATCCAACTGCAAATTGTCGTCCGAATTATAAAACTCCAGTACTATTTCCGGGTGGTTATGTTTTTTGAATGCAATATGCAATTCCAGTTTATCTATTACCTGATACCTGCCACTTTTACTGTTAATGGTTCTGCTGATATTGTTTATAGTACAACTCAGAATATCATTCAGTTTTAGGTAATGTGAGGTTTCTTTCTCCTTTGTTTCTTTGTAAAAGAGCAAAGCGATGTCTTTTTCTGAAACTGCAATGCCTACGTTTCCACAAAATTCTTGTTCTGAAATTCGGCAATTATTTTGATTTGCAATTTTAGTAAGGGACTGCACTAATTTTGTCTTTTTCTTTTTAATGCTACGGCCAATTGCTATAAATGGCACGATACAGCAGGCCACAAGTATAGCTGCTATGAGGGTTGTTATTAAATCCATTTTTAAAGTTTTTTAATGATTATTGAATGAGTCAAAACCTCCGAAATTGGGGGATTGATGCCAAACAAAATGTTGGTTGGCAAATTGCCCCCGAGAGCTATTGGGTTGACCTTTTTAGCAAATAAATAGTAACTGATAATACATTGAAAACAAGGTCTCAATGCGAATTTCAGCGCTGAAAAAGGTTAAAAACCAAATTGAAATGGATTACCAGAAATAATGGAATGGAAAAATAATATCAACTTTCCCGAAGGATATGGGAAAACTCCTTAAGTAAGAAGTGTATTGTAAAAACGGAATGTATAAGAGATAAGTAATTGATTTTACAGTACCCGATGAACCCCCTACCCAATTTTTTAGTGATGGAAAGGAGCTATTTTTGTAAGAACTTACTGAACTTTCAGTTTGTTTGGCAAGGCCATAAAACTGTACAGCTCCTGCAGCGGAAATACTTTCTTCGCCTAAGTCAGATTTGTCGTAAACGCTATTTACAGAATGGATAGGAACTGCACTTATTGCAAAGCAATACAATGCTACAGCAAATAAACCCGGAATAATACTTGAGAGTCTTTTCACAAATCAAAGGTAGATTGAATTTACATTCGGAAATTAAAATCGTGCCAGTATTTTATTTGCAAATCAATAATTTGACTAAATTTTAACGTTTCTAGCTCCGGAAATTTTAAAAAAATCAAAAATCGCCCTTACTTATTCTTTATCAAGCTGAAGTAAAAAGGAATCAGCCGCTTCAAGATGCTTATTCTTCTTTTCCACGGGCATTTTATCAAAGGTGGCAAGCAGCATCGACAGACGTGGATTTTTCGCGAAAAAATCGCGGTGTATGTGTAGAAAACGCCAAAAGAGACCATCCCAGGTCTTTTGCCAATTCCCTTTTGGATAATCGCTCATTTTTAAAATATAATTAGAACCGCTGATATAAGGTTTGGTAGCAAAGAGGCCTCCGTCCGCAAACTGACTCATACCATACACATTGGGAACCATGACCCAGTCATACGCATCGATAAATAATTCCATAAACCAACGATATACCTCGTTGGGATGAAACTCACAGAGTAACATAAAATTTCCAAGTACCATGAGACGCTCTATATGATGGCAATACCCATTGCGTATTACTTTTTGTATTGTATCATCTATAGGTGCAATCCCGGTGGTGCCGTCATAAAAGGATTTGGGAATTTTCCTGTCAAACCCCCAAAAATTACTTTTTCTGGATTGCGTTCCTTTACATTCGTACATACCTCGGATAAATTCTCGCCAGCCCAGAATCTGACGAATAAATCCTTCCAGCGAGTTCATGGGAATGGCATTTTCATGACCATATTTAAGTGCTAGGTTTATGATTTCAGTAGGGCTTATAAGACCTACATTCAGCATAGGAGTAAGGACGCTGTGATGCAGAATATCTCCGTCCCGTACAATGGCATCTTCATAATCTCCAAACTCAGAAAACCGATTTTCAAAAAACTGGACTAGCCACTGTTCTGTCATTACTTGGGAATACGGATATACTGGAGCTGCTTTCAAATTTCCCGGATTGATAGGAAAGTTTTCTTCCACATAGGATTTTGCTTTGTCCCAATACCCATCAGAATCCGGAAATTTAACTGGGGGTGGCAGTTTTCCTTTTGGATATTTTTTTCGGTTATCCCCATCAAAACTCCACTGGCCTCCCAAAGGATTAGTATTTATGTCCACAAGAATATCATGCTTTATACGCTGCTGCTTGTAAAAGGAAGTTTGAAAAAAAGATTTTTTGGCTGGATTAAAAAACACAGACAAATCGGAAACGGAGTTAATAAATAGGGGGTTTTCAAACTGATTTAATGTTATAGAAGACTTCCTTGCGGATTTTTCTATACGTTTTTTAAGCCAATTGTCCGTGGGGTCAATAAAATGTACAGTTGTAATACCTTTATCTGCAAGATGACTAATTAAGTTTCTTATATCAGATAATGGACTGTTACTCTCAATATAGTGTACAGCAAGCTTCTTTTCTTCCAGAAATTTTTCATGCCATTTCATAGAGGCTCTGTGAAAAGCCAGTTTGATTTTATGAAAATAGAATTCTTTAAAGAATAGATGTTCCTCTACTAAATAGACCGGGAAGCCATTTTCGTAAAGTGGATGATGTTGAAAGAGCTGGTGTGGAAATAGGAGATTAACGGTTTTCATTTTTGGATTTATTTCTTTTACAACGCTCACTACAATAAATTACCTCCTCCCAAGTGCGCTCCCATTTTTTTCTCCACGTAAAATGGCGCTGGCAAACCGGGCACAGTTTTGAGGGGAGATGCTGTTTTTTTAGCTTTGCCAACTGCCTGTAGCTTTTTTACATTTTTTCCAATACGCAAAGAAGGAAGGGTAGTAGCCTGTCACGGGGAAGATCCAATCTCGTTCATCTTGTAGGCCAGCGTAATGTTGGTTTAGTGGATGCTCCTTAAATATGCATTGCGTCACCTTGTACTGTGTTATCAATTCTGAGAATTCCCCAACATATATTTGTATTCCAGAAATATTTTTTAGAAGCTCCAAGACAAAATCAATACACTTTTGTGAAACCGGATGCTCTTCAAAAACCGAGGGCTCCAACAAGAAAATTCGATTTACTTTTTCCTCCTTTCGCCATAAAGGATCTAGATTGTAATAATTATAAATCAACGTAGACCAATCGGGGTTAATTTGTAAAGCACTTGTAGCAGGTAGTGTAGGTTTTAAAGCAGGAAACTCTGTGGTTTGTAGAATTTCCGGACAATTTATAAGTCTTAATTCTTCGTAGGAAACATCCAAAAAAGTACCCTCTTGAGTGCTGTAAAAGAAATTATTAATATTCTCCTGATTGGCGTAGTATTTCTTCTTAGCGTTAGTGCCGGCAACCCATTGCCAGCTTAGTGCATTGCTAGCCCAGTCGCCATCCAGTAAATGATAATACATCCATTTGGCAGGAATTTTCCAATGACTTTTACCAACATTGCAGGCTAGAGATGCCACATACATACGCATATGATTGTGCATATATCCGTTGGCATACAAATCTGATATAGCCCTATCTATGGCTTCAATTCCTGTTTCAGCCCTATTTATAGCTATAGGTAATTCCTTATGACGTACTTCTGTCTGGGTAGATAGTAGGTCGTTATTTATCGCCTTCTTTTTGGCAATCCAAACCTGCTGCCAATAATCTCTCCAAGCTAACTCCTGAATTAATTTTTCAGTTTGGTAAAATGGAAGTCCTCTGTTCCATACGTTCTGTGCCACTAGCTTTGTTGAAATAACTCCACGGGAAATGTAGGGAGAAAGATAGGTAATTGCCCCATCCCTATAGTTTCTGGTCTTGGAGTAAGCAACAGGGTCTATGGTACTGATTTTCGCTAAAATTTCCTCGTAGCCTGTTTCAAATTTCATCGTTTAGAAATCTTGTTTCCTGAAATTGCTCGCTGGCGACTGCATTTAAATCGATCTATTTCAGGATTTCTTTTCTTAAGATGTTTTTGACTAACCCCACTGTTTACCCGTTTTCTCCAAAGCTGAAAACTAGAGGCTTTTAAGGTTTTACGCATAAGCTGTATTACCTCTTTTTCAGCTAAATTAAATTGATAGGTAATGGCTTCAAATGGTGTTCTGTCTTCCCAGGCCATTTCAATGATACGATCCAGCGCCTCAGGGCTCAAATCGTTTTTGGTTATTTTTTTGTGCATTTTCTTAAAGGGGATTCATAGCACATCAAAGATAATTCATTGGCTCATAATAAAAGGACAGATTTATTGTAAAAGCGATTTTAGTTTTGCCAATAACACCAACTCGGATTTGTTTTTACCTGAAAATGATGCGGCAATACCATCTGCAGTTTTCCATATCAGCCCTTTTATACTGTCTGTAAATTCAGAGGTATTTTCCTTATAGTAACTTCTAAACTCTTCAAAATAGGTTTCACTTTCCTTTTCCTCCTGTTCCAGTAGCCAATCAAATACAATTTCTATTTGATAAGCAGCATCGGTTCCAAATTCATCAGTAACCTTATCTACATCCAACCACTGTTTATCAACTGCTTCTCTAAGTTTTTTAATTTCTGTAGCATGTACTTTTTTATCTGCAATAGCAATGGAGTAAAAAAGTTTTCCTAGATTTTGATAAAATTGTTTGCGTTTGTTTTTAGCGTATTCCATAGTGTAACTATTTTGATTAACTATTCTAAAGATTAAAAGATGTTTACTTCTGGTAAACAGAAAGCTTGTTTTTAAGGTGATTAATTTCTTTGTTAAGTTCTTCTACTTGATCGAGGAGCTGAGTAATCACAGAAATGCCTTCCAGATTAATGTCTAACTCTGAATATAGCCGGATGATTTTTTCCGTTTTTGGTAGCTCTTCAATGGGAATATAGTTCTCATTTTTTAGGGGGACCAATTCAATAAGACCATATTCACAAAGCTGTACCATAAATTCAGGTGCAATTTGGTGACCGCTGCAAAAATGAGTTAGGGCAACATACTTAACACTTTCCATTAGTTTGTTTTTTGGGTTCTCAAGAATGCAAGCTCTTTAAAGAGGTCTTGTTCTTTTTTACTTAAATTAGTGGGCATAACTATTGAAAAAGTAATGAATAAATCTCCAAATTGCCCCTCTTTTTTGTAAATAGGAAATCCTTTGTTTCTTAATTTAACCGTTGTTCCGCTTTGGGTTTCCGGTTTAATTTTCAGTTTTACTTTTCCATCGAATGTGTCTATGGTAATTTCACCACCCAATAGCGCAGTATAAAGATCAAGTGCTACCGTGCTGAATAAATGGTCTCCGTCTCTTTTGAATGTAGTATCATTTTCTATAGAGAAGGTTATAAAAAGATCACCGTTAGGTCCGCCATTTGAGCCCGGTCCGCCGTGTCCGGGAATCTTTATAGTTTGCCCATTCTCTATTCCGGCAGGAATGGTTATCCTGATATTCTTTCCATTTACGGTAAAGGTTTGTTTGTGAGTTTTGTAAGCATCTGTAAGGGTCAGATGTGCTTCGGCATTAAAGTCTTGTCCTCTAAATTTTACCTGTCTTCGGCCACTAAAATCCCTTGCTCCGCCACCAAACATAGATTCAAAAAAATCAGAAAAATCAGCTCCCTCAAAATTAGCATCTGTTCGTCCGCTGCTCCACTGAGAACCACTTGAGCGTTGTGCTTTTTCAAATTGTTCCGAGTGCTGCCAATCTTTTCCGTACTGGTCATACTTTTTTCGTTTTTCAACATCTCCTAAAACCTCGTTGGCCTCATTAACCTTTTTAAAATTGGCCTCGGCTTCTTTGTTGTTTGGGTTTACATCCGGATGGTATTTTCGGGCTAACTTCCGGTATGCTTTTTTAACATCGGCCTGCGATGCTTCCTTTGTAATCCCCAATATTTTGTAATAATCTATGAATTCGAATGGAATGCTATTTTAAATACTAAATTACACGAATTAAATAGTATTTCAAATGATTCAGGTCATACTACTTACTTACTAATTAATTGTAAGACAAAGAGCAATACAAAACAAAGGTCGATGGTGTTTTACCGTTTTGTTCTAAAATGAACATTAAATACTTTTTATAACAATCTTGAAACAATTTAAAATACTAAATCCCTTAACTTTGAAGTATGCAGGTATTTGATGGAAACAGTAATATTTTTAGTTTGCTTTCAGAGGCGGTTTCTGAAGGTATTCTTGTAGTAAACACCGAACAAAATATTGTGGCTACCAACCAGCGCACTAATGAGCTTTTCGGTTATAAGCAAGAAGAATTGCTGGGAAAGCCTTTGGAAATTCTGATTCCTAAAAACTACAGAGATAAGCACCAAGGGCATATAGAGAAATATAATGAAAAGCATGACAAACGTAGAATGGCTTTAGGCCGAAATCTCTTTGGATTGCGGAAAGATAATAAACAATTTCCTCTGGAAATAGGGCTTAATCCTTTTTCTTTATATGGTCACAATTACGTCATGGCTTTAATTATTGACGTAACCGATATTAAACAAAAGGAAAAGGAAATACTGGAGCTCAATGCACATTTAGAGCAAAAAATAAAATTGCGAACCAAAGAGTTAAGGGATACGGTTGCAATGCTCAAAAAGGAAATTCGGTTACGTGTGGAAGCTGAAGAGAAAATTACAAATGCATTACAAAAGGAAAGAGAACTTAATGATTTAAAGACAAAGTTTCTCTCCCTGGTTTCCCACGAGTTTAAAACTCCTTTGAGTGGTATTCTTACCTCAGCAACGTTGGTAGGAAAATATGTATTGACAGAAGATCAGGAAAAAAGGAATAAACATTTAAATACCATTATTGGTGGGGTACGACACTTAAACACTATTTTAAACGATTTTTTATCTTTAGAACGACTTGAAAAGGGTAAAGGGGTATATCAGTTGGCAGATTTCTCACTAAGCAGAATGGTAAACAATGTGGTTTATAATGCCAATATGCTTTTAAAAAGCGGGCAACGCATAGAATATCCTCAAAATATTGATGATGTTTTGGTGAACCAAGACGAGAAAATAATGGCATTAACGCTTACTAATCTGTTGCATAATGCTATTAAATATTCGCCGGAGGATACGGAGATAGATTTAAAAGTAACAATTACGGTTGATAAAATTATATTTCAAATTACAGATAAGGGTATGGGAATTCCTGAAAAGGATCAAAAGCACATTTTTGAACGGTACTTTAGGGCAGAAAATGCCCTACTAACTAACGGTACGGGAATAGGGCTAAATATTGTTAAAGCACACATAGAGAATTTAGGGGGCACTATATATTTTAGAAGTGTGGAGCATAAAGGGAGTGTTTTTACGGCAGAATTCCCTCTTTCATAGTATTTACCAGTAGTTTTTTAAAACCAAATTTTCCAAAACATGAAAAAAGTATTACTTATAGAAGACGATACTGTCTTAAGGGAAAACACGGCAGAGCTTTTGGAATTAGCCGGTTACAATGTCATTACAGCTTCTAACGGTGTAAAAGGGGTAGCAAGTGCGTTACAGTCTTTACCAGATGTTATTTTATGCGATATTATGATGCCCGAATTGGATGGATTTGGTGTTTTGGATCGTCTTTCAAAAGAAATAGCAACGAAATCTATACCCTTTATTTTTCTTTCAGCAAAAACAGAACGCAGGGATGTTCGGAAAGGTATGGAGCTAGGGGCTGATGATTATTTAACCAAGCCTTTTGAAGAAAAAGAGCTTATCGGTGCTATAGAAAGTCGTTTAGCAAGGGCTTCCATATTAAAAGACTTAACAGAAGATAAAACAACACTAAGCAACTTTTCCAATGGAGAAATAACTTCTATTCACGAGCTTAAAAATCATATAGATGATACAAGCCCGGAATATCTTTTTAAACAGGGTTCACAAGTTTACAAGCATGGAGATCATTCCAATTTGGTGTTTCTAATACAGAAAGGTGTTATAAAAACACATAGCTTGGATGAGCAGGGTAAGGAACTCATCACAGGAATTTACAAGGAAGATGATTTTTTTGGATTTACCAGTTTCACTAGAAACATTCCTTATCAGGAGTATGCTACGGCTATGGAAGATTCAAAGGTTGCAGGTATGGCTAAAGACGAACTAAAGCATATTTTAGAACAAAACCATGAACTGGCGTTAGAGCTTATGCAGTTTCTTGCTGAAAATTTGCTTGACGCCAAAGAGCAATTACTGGAAATGGCTTATGGTTCCGTACGAAGGAAAACTGCAAATACGATTATTAAATTTGCAGAAAAGTTACAAAAGGACTCCGAAGGAAAACTACATATTCTACGCAGTGATCTTGCCAGTGTTGCTGGAATGGCAACTGAAACGTTAATAAGAACATTGTCCAGTTTTAAGAAAGAAGGCTTAATCCAAATAGAAGACCGTAATATCACCATTTTGGATACGGAGGGGTTACGCAATGTTTACTAAAAATTAAAGAACTAATTTCCAAAAAGCAGGTTACATTTTTGACTTTTTAATGACGAAGCGCCAGTGCCACGCTTGAGCATTGGTGACGATGGTCATAACTCTTCTGAATTACCTATGCGCTGTAGTTTAATGAGGTATTATAGTCTGTGGTATTATAGTAGTCATAACTTTAACTTTATACTATTGAAGAAAGATAAATATCTCATAGAGTTGGGCAGTCAAATTCGTGAACTACGAAAGGCAAGAGGTATGTCACAGGAGCAACTGGCTTTAAAAGCTGAAGTAGACCGTTCCTATGTAGGTGGTATTGAAAGAGGCGAGAGAAATGTCAGTTTTTTAACGCTTGTCAAGATAGCTGATTGTCTTGGATGCGATGTTGCAAAGTTTACTATAGGCATACCTAAATGACCAGCGAGGAAAAAATAATACTTAGCGATAAACTTTTAAAGTATTGTAAGAAATTCAACATCCCGCTTGAATTTTTATTTGAGATACTAGAAGATCAAAAAGTTACTCCAATGATCCGGGGCAAGGCAATGGAATACAATGCGTTCTTAATGTTAGAGAAGATTTTACCTAGGTCAACATGGAGTGTCCAAAAGTTAAACCTCAATGCACAAACTGGAACTTACGATGAAGATATAAGTATCACACATCGACGAACTGGAATAATTCTAAAAGTTGAAAGTAAAAGCACGGTTCGAGGTTCAATGAGTGATGGGTTAAGAAGTAGAAATCTGAAAATTCCTCATTTCTTAGTTAAAAGCCATAGGTCGCGAAGCAATATAAAATTAGCAGGTACTTCAAATGACCGTTATTCTGTTGATAGTTTTGATGTTTTAATAACTAATACATCTAATGCAATTTTTCAAGGCAATACCGTCGGGGAACACTTGGAAGTTGTATATAACCAAAATTTGAAAAGCCTCCTTTACAAATTTTACTATGCTTCAACCGATGAGGAATTGATAACTGCCTGTGAAAATGATTGGAGATATTGTATTCCAAAAGATATTGCTATTGATGGATTTATACCAAGAACACCTTATGTAAAACTTGAAAAGGATATTAATTGGAAACCATTAACTTCAATTGAAGATAGATTATTGGAAGTTATCGAGGAAAAACGAAAATCAAACCAAACTACGAGGCGCAAGTAACCTCGGGTTCTTTCAAAGTTGCTAATTCACTATCATAGTTTATTAGAAACAATTCCTTCCCTTTATAACGCTCACCTTTTTTTGTAGTACCGTTTTTTTGGTCGTCCGTCCGTTGTATACAATAGTTCCACTCTCTGTCATGGGTTTCAAGCATCCAATTATATAATTCTTTAATCTCAGGGATATTGTCATAAGTCACAAAAAGATTAAGACGGTCATTGTTCCTTTTTAAACAGTCAGCAAGTCTATAATGGTCTTGTTTAGAAAAATAGTGTTGGTAAAATTTGTCCTGATCTGCATTAAAATATGGTGGGTCAAGGAATAGTAACGCCCCGTCTGGTGCATTGTCAATCACAATTTCAAAATCAAGATTAGTTATTAAAACACCTTGCAACTTTTGACTTGTTCTGATAATATTTTGAGCCCAATTTTTCGGCTGCATTGAATATTTGGCGCCATAACCCCAATACATATTTTGACTATTCATTATTCCGCTATAAGAGGTGCGATTTAAGTAAAACCAACGCCCTGCTCTTTCAAGGTCATTTAATGGTTTGAAATTATTTTTAAAAAAACCGTGTAATTCCTTAGTAGCAGGAAGTGGGTCTCCAAACAAAACTGTTTTGGTATATTTTTCAGGAATTCTGCTTTCCTCAACCAAACGTCTTTTAAGGAAGTATATAAGTTCGTCAGGATTATCACGAATTGTCAAATAAACATTTATGAGTTCCCCGTCAATGTCGTTAAGCTGGTTAAAATCAACTTTAGGTTTTGCAAAAAAAATACTACCTCCACCAGCAAAGGGTTCTATGTATGCAGGGTGACTAGGGACATGGGCAAGAATTAGTTTTCTTGCATAAAATTTACCACCTGCGTAGCGAAAAGGACTATTGATAGGACCACTCATTTCACAAATATACTATGAGGTATTAAAGTCCGCAAACAATTTTCTTGTTATTTTTCAACATAGTTATTAAAAGGTGCGTTTTCTGTCTGAGGATTTATAGTTCGCAAAATAGTTATATTAATGACGCCAAACATGACAATAGTCATTTTGTCGTCAGTTTAGGTATTTTACTTTTACCTACTTTAAAACTGAATTCAGAGCAACATGAAACATGTTCTTATACCAACAGACTTTTCTGAAAACTCATGGAATGCCATTGAATATGGATTGGCGTTGCTAAAAAGAACTAAATGTACCTTTTATTTATTTCATGTTAATCCCACTACAGTCTATTCCGGAACGGAGACAACCCTAATTGTTGCCCCCGAAATTATTGAAGCAACAATCTTAAAGGAGAGCGAAGTGCTTTTGCAAAAGATGTTACAACGAATAGAAAAACTTCCTTTAAACAGCAAACACGTTTTTGTTACTTTGGCGGCTTGTGATTTTTTTATTGACGCAATTCGCAAACAAGTCACGGAGAAAAAAATTACCTTGATTCTTATGGGCACCAAAGGGGCAACGGGATTAAAAAAAATTGCTTTGGGAAGCAACACAGCTGATGTTATTACCAAAGTTAAATGTCCCCTTTTGGCGGTACCGGAAAATGCAGTTTTTAAGCGACCCAGAGAGATTGCCTTTCCAACGGACTACCATATTGGTTATGATTTGCGGGTATTGGAATCCTTGCTTGAAATGGCCTTGATAAATAAAGCCACAATTCGCATGTTACATATATCTAAAAAGGATGATGAGTTGACGCCGGAACAGTGGAAGAACAAAGATTTTTTACATGATTATTTAAAAGATATAGAACATAGTTTTCACTTTTTATCAGGAACAAAACTGGAGGCCGCTGTTCAATGTTTTACCGAGAGCAGAGAAATAGATATGATTGCCATGGTTGCCAAAAATCTGAATTACTTTCAGCGTATTTTATTTAGACCTGCGGTAGAAGAGATAAGTTATCATACTAAAATACCTTTTTTGGTGCTACACGAATAAACCAATTTCTTAGAGAAAGGGTTGTAAAGCAGCTAAAATAGCGTTTTTTTGAAGTGCTCCCGACTCCCGCCAAACCGGTTTTCCACCTTTAAATAAAATCAAAGTCGGAACACCACGTACATTATATTTTTCGGCTAAATCCGGATTCTTGTCAACATCAATTTTAATAATCTTTACACTATTACCTAAATTCTCTTTGACCTGTTTAAGTACCGGAGCCAAAATCTTACAAGGACCACACCAGTCTGCATAGAAGTCTACAAGTACCGGGTTTTCTGAATCTAGTATCGAAGCAAAACTGGTTTTCATGGGACAAGTTTAAGAATGTAAAAATAATAATTCATTCAATTTTTGCAACTGACCAATATCATGTTATTCTACAAGTAGAATTCCTAATTTGGCACTTAAACAGAAATTGAATAAAAGATATGCGCAAGGTTTTGATTCCTACGGATTTTTCAGAAAATGCATATAATGCATTGCAATACGCTTGCCAGATCTTTAAGTATGAAACAAGTGAATTTTTTATTGTGCATGCCTTTGCAGATGAAGTCTATAGGCAAGACGTAGATATGTCTCGGAGTATTTTGGAAGAATTGAAAGAGGCAACGCTACAGAATTCTGAGAAGAAATTGGAGCAAATCGCAACTGATATAAAAACTTATTCCCCAAATCCCAAACATTCTTATAAAACAATTGCTGTATTTGGTTCTCTGGTAGAAGAAGTAAATGAAATTGTGAATCAGGAGAATATGGATATTGTTGTCATGGGAACAAGAGGAAAAACCAACGACAGAAAAATTACTTTTGGCAGCAACACTTTAGAGGTCCTAAAATATGTACATTGTCCGGTTTTAGGTATCCCTGAAGGTTACAAATACCAAGCTCCTAAAAAAATTCTATTTCCAACGAATTACATGGTTCCCTATAAAAAAAGAGAATTGAAATTAGTGAGCGAGCTTACGGGTTCTTTTAAATGTACGGTTTATATGTTATACATAGATGCTACTGAAAAGCTCTCTTTACGGCAACAGGATAATTACGCCTTTTTAAAGGCAGGATTGCTAAAACCAAGATTAGAATTTGAAACTACAAAAGAGAAGAATAAAACCATGGCTATTACCAAATATATAATACATAATAAAATAGATATGTTGGTAATGGTGAACTCAAGACGTTCCTTTTTGGAAACTATGTTGGACAAGTCCACAATTGATACTATTGGACTTCATGTTAAAATACCTTTCTTGATTTTGCAAAACTTAGCCAGATAAACCACTAAAATTAGTGTACCATGAAAAAAATACTCCTGCCCACAGATTTTTCTGATAATGCCTATAATGCAGTTAAATATGCGTTGCTACTTTTTAAAAATGAGACTTGCGTTTTTTATATTTTGCATAGCTACACCCCCGCCATTTATCAAGCTGAGTATATACTTCATAGTCCGGGGCAAATTGGCTTAGGAGACATTTATCAGGTAAACGTTATGGAGCAATTACAAAAATTGCAACACCGCATAGAAACAGATTTTAAAAACCCCAAACATACATTCAAACTTCGCGCTGCTTTTAATACCCTCGTTGAGGAAATTTCGGAAACCACGGCACATGATAAAATAGACCTCATTGTTATGGGAACCCAAGGTGCAACAGGAGCTACGGATATTATTTTGGGAACTAATACGGTTAATGTTATAAGAAGAACCAATTGTCCGGTCATAGCCGTTCCTTCTGACTTTAAATACCTAGAACCCAAAGCTATTTTGTTTCCAACGGATTATGAAGTTAACTATACATCGAAACACCTCAGAGGTTTATTAAATTTAGCTGAGGAACATGACACCACTCTCCATGTGCTACATATTACTAGTCCAGACGGATTATCTGCTACCCAATTGGGTAATAAAGTAAAATTACAGCGAATATTGGGTACTGTAAATCGTTTTTTTCATGATGAAGCCGATCAAGACATTATTTCAGGAATCAATACTTTTCGATCCGCTAACAAGATAAATTTAGTGGTTATGATTAGGAACAAACATACATTTTTGGAACGACTTTTTATTGAACCAATAATCAAAAAGATAGTATTCAATTTAGATATACCCTTAATGGTATTACCCGCAATTGAATGATAATTGTCATTGTTTAGCGTATTACATCGAAATAAATTTACACTTCAAACAAATAGCATCATCATGGAAAAAAGAGTATTATTACCAACTGACTTTTCTGCAAATGCATTCAATGCAATTCGCTATGCCTTACAGCTTTATAAGCACGTAGCTTGTGATTTTTACTTTCTCAATGTATTTACCGTAAATGGCTACTCCATAGATAGTATGATGGTTCCAGAACCCGGCGATGTTGGGTTCGAAACATCCAGAAAGGCTTCAGCAGAAGGTTTTGAAAAGCTCATGGAAGTGTTAGATAGAACCGAACAAAACCCTAAACATACCTACCACACAATATCCACTTACAATTCCTTGGTGTATGGTATTAAGCATAGTATTGCCCAAAAGGATATTGATATAGTTATCATGGGAACAAAAGGAGCTACGGGTACTAAATCGGTTATTTTTGGTACCAATGCCGTAGCTGTCATGGAGGAGGTCACAGAATGTCCCGTATTGACCATTCCTTCTGGCTATACCTTTTCTTCATTAAAGGAGATTGTATTTCCTACAGATTATAAAACAAGTTTTAAAAGAAGAACTCTTAACTACTTGATTGAAATAGCAAAGTTGAATGCTGCTTCTATAAAGATACTTCACATTGAGGAAGATGCAAATTTGAGCAAAACTCAAGAAAGTAATAGAGCGCTTTTGCAGTCTATTTTGCAGAAAGTTGATCACAGCTTTCATACCCTTAGTAATATTAAAGTTCATAGCGGAATTGGGACATTTATTGAAAGTAGGGACAGTGATATGCTGGCCTTTGTCAACAGAAAACATCGATTTTTCGGAAGTATGTTATCCAAACCCTTGGTTAAGGAAGTAGGATATCATTCCAAGATTCCCGTCTTAGCAATTAATGAATTATAAATGCAGGGCTATTGTGAAAAGAGGTTTTGAACATTAAAAAAATCATTTTTTGAACAGAATAGTAGTGAGCAAACATTCCGGAATGCTAAAATTAAAATATATAGGTTACAATTTTAAAGGTTAACGTCAAAGAGCAATTCATTTAAGCTAAAAAATAGTTAGTTGGTTAGTAGAAAATCCTTGGTACTTGTATCCAGGGTTTTCTTTTTGGATAGCCATAATTCAATTGCAATGTATACCTCAAATAAAGAGTCCAACTTTTATTTTAGTTATCTTTAAATGGCAGTAAATACTGCAAATATCCCTTTTATCCATTATTTAAATGAAATGGAAATGAATATAGACATTATTAAATCTTCCGGAGAAAAGGTAAAATTTTCTATGGACAAGTTAAGAGGATCTTTATTGCGCAGTGGGGCAAATAAAGAGGTGGTAAATCAGATAGTCCGACAACTAAAGAACGAAGTTTACCAAGGGATTTCCACTAAGGAAATTTACAACAGGGCCTTTGTTTTGCTCAAGGAACACAAGGCGCTCTTTGCATCTAAATATAAACTGAAAAAGGCCATTTATGAATTGGGACCTACCGGTTATCCTTTTGAACGGTTTGTTGCAGCACTTTTGCAACATTCCGGCTATTCCACTACAGTAGGGAGGGTTATGAATGGAAGTTGTGTAACCCACGAAATAGATGTATTTGCAGAAAAGAATAATAAAATAAGCATTATTGAATGTAAATTTCATAGTGAAGAAGGTCGCAATTGCAATGTAAAAGTACCTCTATATATTAATTCCAGATATCGGGATGTTAAAAGTCATTGGGAAGGAGCCAAACAACATACAAAGGTTATGGATTCCGGTTGGGTTGTTACCAATACTCGGTTTACCGCAGATGCGGTAACCTACGGAAGTTGTGTTGGGTTGTATTTACTAAGCTGGGATTTTCCAAAAGGTAATGGTTTAAAAGATAGAATTGATAAACTTGGTTTGTATCCAATAACGGTTTCCACATTACTAACAAATAGGGAAAAGCAATTTCTCTTAGCGCGAGATATTGTCCTTTGTCAGCAACTTTTGAAGGATAAATTTTTTCTTGATCACTTGGGTATTTCTCAGATAAGAAAAGAAAAAATAACGACCGAAATAAAAATGCTTTGTACCGCCAATACATAAGCCATGCGAAAAATTAAAGTTCACTTTTTAGGTGCATCGCATACGGTAACTGGATCAAAATTCTATCTGGAAACTCCCGGGTTACATATTATGATAGATTGTGGGATGTTTCAAGGATTAAAGGAACTCAGGGAACTTAACTGGAGCCCTTTACCAATTGATGTTTCCCGGATAGATATAGTACTTTTAACTCATGGACATTTGGACCATACCGGGTATTTACCAAGACTGGTAAAGGAGGGGTTTAAAGGAAGAATAATCGGCACCGAACCAACCCTTGCTATTGCTGCAATTATTCTAAGGGATAGTGCCAGGATTCATGAAGAGGAAGCGGCAAAAGCAAATGAAGAAGGGTACAGTAAACATAAACAGGCGTTACCTTTTTATACTTTGGAAGAGGCAGAACGGACAATACATTTATTCCAAGCTAAGAAGCTGAATGAATGGATTCCTTTATCGGCGAATTGCAAGATTAAATTTAGTTATAATGGGCATATAATCGGTGCTACCTCCATAAGTCTGGAGCTGTTTGGGAAAACTTTTCTATTTTCAGGAGATATAGGGAGAAAGGGCGATTTACTTTTGTTTCCTCCGGAAAAACCACTTTGGGCAGATTATGTATTTCTTGAGAGTACCTATGGTAATAGATTACATCCGGAGGAAGACATTGATGAAATGCTCATAGAACTTGTAAACAAAACAATTGCCAACAGGGGTAATTTAATAATACCCTCCTTTGCCGTAGAGCGGTTACAGTCCCTAATGTATCGCTTATGGCAGTTGTATAAGAGTAATAGCATCCCGGGTATTTCTATTGTCGTAGATAGCCCAATGGGTACTAATGTGCTTTCTGTTTTTGAACAGTTCCCGGATTGGCATAGACTACCTTTAAAGGAGTACAAAGCTATGTGCAGGCATTTTCATATTGTGAGTTCTTACAAGGAAACATGGGAGATTATTGATAATCAAAGACCTAAAATTATAATTGCCGGAAGCGGTATGGTAACCGGAGGCAGAGTCCTTACCTATTTAAAACAATTTTTAGACAAACCAAATACATCCATTTTACTGGTGGGCTATCAGGCTGAAGGTACTCGTGGAAGACAATTGTTGGAAGGTGCCCATGAGCTTAAACTTTTTGGAAAATACTACAGTGTAAAAGCCGTAGTTGCCCATTTGGAGGGCCTCTCCGCCCACGCAGACCAAGGCGAATTATTAGATTGGTTAAGTGCTATTAAAAATGTACCTGAGAAGGTATTTTTGATTCATGGAGAGCCAACTGCTTTAGACGCGTTCAGAGTAAAATTAAAAGACTCCTATGGTTGGAATATAATAATTCCTAAATTGTATCAGGTAGTGGAGATTCCAATTTAAAATGATACTTATCATTTTCTATGCAAACATTAAGTCCTAGTTTTACAATATAAAATAGTATCCATGCAAGGCAAAGAAACTGACATTGTGGAAATCCAAAAGAATAAAATGGAAGAATTGCATAGGCATACCCGGCAATTAAAATCTTCATTGCAGTTTATGGGAGATGAAATCATTTTTTTAGAACGCCTTTTAAACGCCTATGTTTTTGAACCTACTACACCCAATTTATTTGAACGGTTACAGGATTATAGGCAGCGACTGGAAAAGATGAAAAGTGCTAGAAATGAAGTCCATAAACGAATCACCAAACATGAAAAGGAGCTCGTTGGTATATTGGACTGTAGAGATAGTATGTGCGATTTAACCTATTACCAAGAGCATGAAAAAATTGAAGTATTAACGGTAAGTTGCAATGAAGATTTTCAAAACCTCAAAGCAGAAATTTTCAATTATGCTGGAGGTATTTTGAAAAAGAGAAAACCTTAATAAATGGTATTTAGCATTTTTATTTTACTATTGAGATAGATTTTTCATCATAAATTTCAAAAAACCTTCTATGTATAAAACATTGGTCTTTCTAACATTTTTACTCACCGGATGCTCCTATACCCAGTTGGTTCACAATTGGAAAAACCCCGAAATTGTTTTGTTTCATGCAGATAAAGTGCTCGTAGTGGGGATGACACAAAATGATGAAACGCGGGAACAATTTGAAACCAAGCTGCAAAAGGAGTTCACCAAAAGAGGAGTAGACGCCATGCGTAGCATCGACTTGTTCGACGTTAAATTTACTGCCTCGGAAAAATCTGATGAAGAGATTGCACGGGTGGAACAGCAGTTACTGGATAAGGGTTTTGATGCTATTTTATTTACCAAAGTTGTAGGTTCTGAAAACGAACGAACGTTTTTAAAGCGGATGACGGAATTAGATACTTACTATGGTAGGTTTAGGGAAGATTACATGAGTCACCAGGATATTTATTATGATTCGGACTATTACGGACAGTATACGGTTTACAATGCAGAAACATCCTTGTACTGCATATGTGTAGACAAGGAAAAGGAGCTTATTTGGAGGGGAGCTATAGCTGTTACAGATCCGGTTAAAATCAATAAGGCAGTCGATGATTATATAAAATTGGTGGTGGTTGCTCTGGAAGAACAAGATTTAATTTTTAGAAAGCAATAACGCAACGCTAGAAAAGTGAATACAAATCCATGAAAATACTCCTGTACAGCGCAAAGAATTTTGAAATTCCCTTTCTTGAAAGGGCTAATAAAAAAGAACATAAAATAGCGTATACTCGTGATGCTCTAGATTCCGAAACTGCAATACAGGCAGTTGGTTTCGAAGCCATAGTACTATTTTCCGGTGACGATGCCTCTTTGATAGTGCTGGAAAAATTATGGGAACTTGGAGTAAGGTATATTGCCCTTCGCTCCGCCGGTTATAATAATGTTCAGATTGAGGCGGCAAAACGCATTGGTTTTAAAGTCGCCAACGCTCCCGACTATTCTCCATATGCCATTGCGGAACACGCTGTGGCGCTGCTTTTGGCGCTAAACCGAAAGGTAGTTTTAGCTGCAAATCAGGGTCAGGCTTACGACTTTACACAAGACAAACTGATAGGATTTGATTTAAACGAAAAGACTATTGGGATTATAGGTACAGGAGGCATTGGCAAAGTAATGATTAAAATTATGGCTGGATTTGGCTGTAAGATTTTAGCTCATGATTTATATCCTGACAATTCTTTAGTAGATAAATATGGTGTTACTTATAAAACATTTAGAGAAATATGCTCTGAAGCTAACATTATAAGCCTTCATATACCGCTTACCCAAGACACGCACTATCTTATTGATAAAACTCTTTTGGACTTAATGAAAAAGGACGTACTTCTAGTCAATACGGCTAGGGGAGCTGTAGTGAAAACAAAAGACCTTATAAAACACCTGGAAACTAATACCGCCGCGGGTTATGCAACAGATGTATACGAGACTGAAAAAGGGGTGTTTTTTTTGGATAATTCTAAAACCGGAATTCAGGATTCTCAATTACAAAAACTATTAAGTTTGCCAAATGTACTCCTTACGCCGCATCAAGGGTATTTAACCAAGGAAGCACTTACTAATATTGGGGAAATTACTTTTTACAATATAGACTGTTGGGCTATGGGTAAAAAAAGTTCAAATGAGCTATGGGATTAAAGTTTAGGCTTATAAAACCGGACTAAAAATTTTCGCTGCACCTTCTTTAAGTTTGTCCTTAAAGGGTCTCTTTTTATGTAAAGCGTAATCTACTGTTTTACTTTTTTTGCAGTCGTTCAAAAAATAATCTTTTAGATGAATTGCAAAATCAGTGTCATAGATAATGGCATTTACTTCATAATTTTGTTCAAAGCTTCTAATGTCCAGGTTAGCAGTTCCTATGGATACAATTTCGTCATCCAACACAATAGTTTTGCTGTGTAAAAAGCCATCGGGAAAAAGGTAAATTTTAACCCCGGCTTTTAACAATGACTCAAAATAGGATCTTACGGTCCATTTCACCAAATTACTATCGGCTTTTTCGGAAATGAGGAGTCGCACATCTACACCGCTGGAAGCAGCTACCTGTAATGCTTCTAATAGGGGACTCCCGGGAATAACATAAGGATTGGTGATGTAAATATATTCCTTGGCATTGCTAATCATGTAAAAATACGTTTGTCCAATTGTGGAAAAATAATCATCCGGCCCGCCGGGGGCAATCTGTACTATCTTAGAGCCAAAGTCCTTTTCTTGCCAAGGAGCTATAGTCTCTATTACCTTTTTATCTCCAGTAACAAGAAACAAATCAATTAGAAACACTGATTCCAATTGTTTTGCTGCGGGACCTACGAGTTGAACATGCATATCACGCCATATGCCTAATTCGGCATCCCCTTTTATATATTTATCAGCGATGTTGATTCCCCCGGTAAAGGCAATTTCCCCGTCAATAACGATTATTTTTCTATGGTTTCGGTAGTTTAAGGAAGATAGGAATCGGCCCAATTTAAAAGGTAGAAAGGGATAGACTTCTACCCCCATAGCCGTAAGATTTCGAATGTACTTTTTACTCAAAGAGAAGCTACCAATACCGTCATAAATGATCTTTATCTGTACCCCCTCTTTTATTTTTTTTTCGAATAGCTGAAATAGGTGCTCCGCCAGTTCTCCATCCTCAAAAATATAGTATTGTACATAGATATATTTCGAGGCATTTTCAATGGTTTTAAAAATAGCTTCGAAGGTGCTTTTTCCATCTTCAAGGATTACCAAATGATTCCCTGATGTTGGTGGATTACCTGAATTTTTACGTATCAAATGGGATAATCCTCTAAAGTGCTTGGAATTTTTAGGGTGAATTTCTTTCCAATTATTATTTGTTTGGGCAGTTTCTAAATACGCCTTTATCAGTTCATGCTCTTTTAAATTACTTAAGCGGTGTATACGCCGATTTCTTCCTAGCATAAGGTAGAGCAAAATTCCGCCAACCGGAATGGTAAAAATGACCAATAACCAAGCTAGGGTTTTAGATGGACGTACACCATTCAACAATAAACTAATCACCAGCGCTATAGCAACAAGTGAATAAATAGCAATGACACTTATGTACATCGTTGTAATTAATAAATCGATTACTTACGTAATCATTAGAACAAGCCAAACTAGAGAAAAATCGCAAATTGTAAACTGATTTTTATCAGTATGATTACCCGAATACGGGATAGGAACGGTAAAGTGGGAAAATGGTAAAATATATGTTATTGTCATGCTGAGCGAAGGGAAGCATCTTGACCAGGTTGATGTTGGCTACAATCGAGGAAACAACACCGGTAGCCTGAGGTGTACGTAAGATTCTTCACTGCGTTTTTTATCTTGAGCTATGTCGAAAGGCAGAATGACAAAATGGTGAAAAATCATCCTATTGTCATGCTGAGTGAAGGGAAGCATCTTGACCAGGTTGATGTTTGCTACGAACGAGGAAACAACACTGGTAGCCTGAGGTGTACGTAAGATTCTTCTCCCGAATACGGATCAGAATGACAAAAGGGTAAAAAACTATGTTATTGTTATGCTGATCCCGAGTATACGGGAGAAGCATCTTGATTATTTTGAGGTTGCTAACTAAACAGGAAACAACTCCTATTACCAGACGTTTATGTATGATTCTCCTCCCTTCCGATTTCTATTGATCGGGGTAAAAAGGTCAAAAAAATGATTCTCAACAAGACGACCAACCAACTCATTATAAAGAAGAAACCTCTTCTAAATAGCGATTAAAACCCTCTTCAATACCGTAGGTTTCAATAGCTTTTAAGGCCAAAGTGATGGCCTCGAGTAGGTTCTTAATTTGGGATAAATCAACCTCCCAAAATGACGTATTCCCCAAAACAGTCCTAGCGATTAGCTCGGGGTTTTCTGTTTCCCAAAGTGTTTTAAAATAGGTCACTATTTCAGGGTCGTCGTTTAGCGGTAAAGCCTTTCCTTCCCAACTGCCCTGATAAAACCGAATCAGGCAGGCAAAGGCAAAAGTAAGATGTTTGGGAAGGGTATTATGAATCTCAATATATGCCAATAAACTGGGCAATACCCTAACTTTAAATTTTGAAATGGAGTTTAAGGCGATACTTGCCAGACGGTGCTTTATAAACGGATTTCTAAAGCGATCAAAAACAGCATTGACAAAGCTTTCTAGGGCCTCACGATCCATTTCCAACGTCTCCATAATTTCTTCAAAAACAAGATTACGGATAAAACTTCCGGTAAATACATTTTCAATAGTTTCCCTTACCGTGTCATTTCCATACAGGATTGAAAAAGGCACCATACAGGTATGTGCTCCATTGAGGATCCTTACTTTACAGGTGCGATAGGGTTGCAAATCAGTTACAATTTTCACATCCAAATCGATCTTGTGGAAAGGTAACTTCTTTTTTAAAGTATCATCTCCTTCAATCACCCAAAGAAAAAAAGTTTCGGAGGTAACCAGTAAGTTGTCGGTGTAGTCCAATTCCCTGCTATATAAATCAATATCGTCTTTTGGATAACCGGGTACAATTCTGTCCACAAGGGTATTGTGAAAACTGCAATGATCTATGAGCCAAGTTTTGAACGCATCGCCCAATTGCCAATCCTGTAAATGGCTTAGGATGATTTCCCTTAGCTTATCTGCATTATAGTTAATCAATTCGCATGGTAGTATAGTCAAGCCTTTATCGGGTGCTCCCTTAAAATAGTTAAATCGCTCGTATAATAAAATCGTAAGCTTGGCCGGAAAGGACTGAGGTGGTTGTAGGTCTGCTGTATCTGAAGCTAAAAGGACAATGCCGGCTTCTGTAGTATTAGATACGATGAATTGTAGTTCTTCTTCCTTGGCTAGATTTAGGAAGCCTTCAAAATCCTGATGTGGATTGACACTCTTAACGATATTGGAAATAATTTCATTTTCCTGAACCGGGATTCCATTTTTTATACCTTTTTGGAATAGGGTATATAAGCCATCCTGTTCTTCAAATGGGTCAACTACACTCTTATCAATAGCAGGCACAACGGCTATTCCGGCATTAAAGCCGATTTCCGAATTTAATCTTTGAAAGGCGTAACCCGCAAAGGCTCTTAAAAAATTTCCCCTCCCAAATTGAACTATTTTAATAGGAGGCTTTTGCTCAAGCCCTGTATGTTTTCTGTTTAATATGTTAACCATTTTGCAAAAGTGTACTGCTTATTATAAATCAAATAGACTTGGTAGCCACAAGCTTAATTGCGGAAAATAGGTAACCAGAAAAAGGGCCAAAATCATCGCCAGAAATAGAGGAACTAATGGTTTAATAACTTTTTCTATGGTGGTTTTTGCGACACTTACCCCCACAAACAATACTGATCCTACCGGAGGGGTGCAGAGGCCAATACACAGATTGAGTACCATGATGATTCCAAAATGTACAGGATCCATTCCGAGTGCAGTTACCACCGGAAGAAAGATAGGAGTAAAAATTAAAACAGCGGGAGTCATATCCATAAATACACCTACAAACAACAATAACAGATTGATAATTAAGAGGATTATAATCTTATTATCACTAAGACTCAGAAGACCAGAACTAATATCTTGAGGAATATTTTCATAAGAGAGTACCCAGGACATGCTCATGGAAGCTCCGATAAGGAGCATTACTATAGCTGTTGTGGCTGCTGAATCCAGAAGGATTTGAGGTAATTTTTTAAAAGAAATCTCTTTATAGGCAAACCCTAAAATTAAGGTGTATAATACAGCAATAGCCGATGCCTCTGTAGCGGTGAAAATACCTACCACAATACCACCGATGACTACTACCAGAAGCAATAAGCTGGGAAAAGCAGTAATAAAAGTTTTTGTAACTTCCTTAATGGAACTACGTTCTCCTAATTTATATTTCTTCTTTTTGGCCCAAAATGAGGCTACTATCATTAAAAATACCCCTGTAAGTATTCCAGGAATATATCCCGCAAGAAATAGTGCCGCGATAGATACGCCACCACTGGCAAGCGAATAGATGATTAATACATTGCTGGGCGGAATGATAAGTCCGGTTGTTGCTGAGGTGATATTCACTGCTGCCCCAAACTCTCTTGAATACCCTTCTTTTTCCATTTCGGGCCCCAAAATACTCCCCATTGCAGAAGCCGATGCCATAGCAGAACCCGCAATAGCCCCCATAAGCATGGCTGCAATAATGTTAATCAAAGCCAAACCCCCGGGAAGCGCCCCAACCAGAGTTTTTGCAAAGGCAATTAGTCGATGGGCAATCCCCCCTTTATTCATTAATTCCCCCGAAAGTATAAAAAAGGGAATGGCAAGCAAGGCAAAACTATCTAGTCCTGTGCCCATACGCTGAGACAAAGTGGTAAAAGCCGGAATAGCGGGAATGCTCACCAGCATAGTCAATAAAGAGGAAATCGCAATACTCCAGGCTACCGGAGTGCCTATCGCTAAAAGACATAAAAAGCTAATTACTAAAACCAGTATGGGAATATATTCCTGCATTGTTAATCTTTTATCAAGTCGCTAATTTTATAATATATAATAAGTATCCCGCTAATCGGAATGATAAGATAGACTAAGGCCAAAGGAATTTGTAAAGCTGGGGAATGTTGTCCTAATAAATAGGAAATATAAACCAAGCGGCTCCCACCAATAACAAATGCAAAAAAAGCAAAAAGCATCACCAGGATAGAAACGATGTAAAATAATTTTCTTTGTGCCCTATGACTAAGTTTAGAAGGAAGGGTATTGATGGAAACATGCTGGTTTTTCCCGGCAACATAGGCCGCTCCTAAAATACCTATCCAGATCATTAGATACCGCGCAAGTTCATCGGTAAAGGAACTTGGCGTACCCACAACAAAACGGGTAAAAACCTGCCATAGCACGTTGATTACCATGATGGCCATAATCAATATTAAAAGTCTACCAAGAACCAAATCGACCTTTGCTCTAAACGCCATAATTAATTGGTTTCCTGAATTTTTTGAATCAATGCATGCATTTCTTTGTCGTCTTTATAGAGTTCATAAATGGATTTTACTTTTTCAAAAAAAAGAGTTTTGTCTGGTCGTATGATAGTAACTCCCTGCTTTTCGACTTCTGCAAGCGCTTCTGCTTCCGATATAGCCCATAATTTACGCTGATGTACAACGGAACGATCTGCCGCCTGTTGAACCCATTCCTTTTCCTGATCGTTTAGGCGTTCCCATAGCGTAGTACCTACAACCAAAATATCGGGCAATACGGTGTGTTCATCCAATGAGTAATATTTGCAAACTTCATAATGTCGGGACAGATAGAAACTGGGCGGATTATTTTCAGCGCCATCGACCACACCTTGTTGTAATGAAGTGTACAGTTCGCCCCAGGATATTGGAGTAGGGGATCCTCCCAGACTTTTCACCATCGCCATGGAGGTAACACTTTCCTGAACTCTAATTTTCAATCCGGACAAATCTGCCGGAGTATGTATGGGCTTATTTTTTGTGTAAAAACTTCGGCTACCTGCATCATAATACGCCAATCCCTTTAGCCAATATTGTTCCCCGTCTTTTAAGATTTCTTTACCGATAGGTCCGTCGAGCACCTTAAAAGAATGTTCGCGGTCACGGAATAAAAAAGGTAGTCCGAAAATCTTCATTTTTGGTGAAAAATTTTCCAGAGCCCCGGCTGATACTTTGGTCATGTCCAGACTGCCAATTTGTAAAAGTTCCAGACATTCCCGCTCACTGCCGAGTTGCTGATTAGGAAATATTTCAATCACCAGCGCACCACCGGATACTTCGGCCAAATCTTCTCCCATCTGCACCATAGCTTTATGCACGGCGTGATTTACATCCAGACCATGGGCTAGTTTAATGGTTTTTACATCATTTACCGGACCACAACTTATGACAACCGAAAGTGCTATCAGCGATACCAAGAAAAATAAAAGCCTGTTTTTTTTATGCATGCCTGCTTTTTTTTATCAGCGCTAATGCTTCTTTTACCTTATTTTCTAATCCCTTAAAATCTTTTTTATCCAGAATTTCCTTACTGATTAATTGGGAACCCATCCCTACACAGGTAACTCCGGCATCGAACCAGCTTTTAATATTGGATTCCTCAGTACTTACCCCGCCTGTTGGCATGATGCTGGTCCATGGCTGCGGACCTTTAATAGCCTTTACAAATCCGGGACCGTAGATATCTCCGGGGAAGAGTTTTATAATTTCGCAACCCAATTCTTCGGCACGATTAATTTCTGTAAGCGAACCACATCCGGGCGACCACATTACTTTTCGCCTGTTACAGACTATGGCGATGTCCTCCCTTAAAGATGGCGTTACAATAAAATTAGCACCCATTTGCAAGAATAAGGAGGCTGCTCCGGCGTCTGTTATAGAGCCTACACCCATAATCATTCCCGGAAGTTCCTTTAAAGCGTATTTATTAAGTTCCGAAAACACCTCAAAAGCAAAATCGCCACGGGCAGTAAACTCCAGGAGTCGAGCTCCTCCGTCATAACACGCTTTTAATACATTTTTCCCAAGCGATACATCTGGATGATAAAAAAGCGGGACCAAGCCGGTTTCCTTCATTACCGTTGCTACTTCAATTCTTGAATATTTTGCCATAGGTATGGTATTATCGGGCTACACGACCTGATGCGTCGCCACCCATTAGTTTGGTTACTTCTTCTACGGTTACTAAATTGGCATCACCTTTTATAGTGTGTTTTAAGCAAGAGGCTGCCACAGCAAAGTCCAATGCATTTTGATCGTCTTCCGGGTATTTCAATAAGCCGTAAATCAATCCGCCCATAAAAGAGTCTCCACCTCCCACACGATCTACAATATCGGTGATTTGGTACTGCCGGGTTTCGTACATTTTTTTCCCGTCATATAAAACCCCGGCCCAAGTATTGTGTGAAGCACTAATGGAACCTCTTAAGGTAGTGATGACCTTCTTGGCATTGGGGAATTTTTTCATCATTTGCTTGCAAACCGACAAAAAGGCTTCCGCACTTACATCATGCCCTTGGGTGGTAATGTCCAATCCTTCGGGTTTGATATTAAAGTGCTTTTCCGCATCTTCTTCATTCCCCAAAATAACATCGCAATAGGAGGTAAGTTCGGTCATAATCGCTTCCCGATCGCCCCCGTAATTCCATAGTTTGGCCCTATAATTCAAATCGGTAGAAATGGTAACACCTAATTTCTTTGCCACCTTAACAGCTTCCAAACAGGCATCTGCAGCACCTTGGGAGATGGCGGGTGTAATTCCCGTCCAATGAAACCAGCCTGCACCTTCAAAAACGTTTTCCCAGTTAATCATACCGGGCTTTATTTCGCTAATGGCGGAATGGGAACGGTCATAAACCACTTTACTTCCCCTGCTCACAGCTCCGGTTTCCAGAAAGTAAATGCCCAAGCGTTCTCCTCCGTAAATAATATGTCCTGTGCCTACATTACGCTTACGCATTTCCATAAGTGCGCACTCTCCAATATCATTTTTGGGTAAACGGGTAACAAAATCTACGGGTACCCCATAGTTTGCCAAAGAAACCGCCACGTTAGATTCCCCACCGCCGTAGACTACGTCAAAACGGTCAGCCTGAGAAAACCGTAAAAATCCCGGAGGAGAAAGACGTAACATGATTTCACCAAAAGTCACTACCTTTTTCATCTTTATAAAAATTCAATTTCAGTTAAAATTTAAAATATTCTTTTGCATTGTTATAGGAGATGTCCTGAATCATTTTTCCTATAAATTTCAAGTCTTTGGGAAGCAATCCCTTTTTTATCTCTTCTCCGAATAGATTACAGAGAATGCGCCGAAAGTATTCATGCCGTGGATAGGACAGAAAACTTCTGGAGTCGGTAAGCATCCCTACAAAACAACTTAGAATCCCAATATTGGAAAGGGCATTTAATTGGTCAATTATCCCATCTTTTTGATCCAGAAACCACCACCCGGAACCAAACTGCACTTTCCCTTTTACGCTACCATCGTTGAAATTTCCGGTCATGGCCGCAAAGACTTCGTTATCATTGGGGTTTGAATTGTAAAGAATGGTTTTTGTCAGTTTATTATTGGCATCCAGAGCATTCAAAAATTTAGAAAGTTTTTCGGCCTGTTGAAAATCTCCGATGGAATCCCAACCCGTATTGGGTCCCAGCAAGGCATCCATTCTACTATTGTTATTTCGCAAAGCACCTAAATGAAATTGTTGCACCCACCAGTGGTCGTGATAGGTTTCGGATAAAAACAATAAGATGGCACTTTCAAACTTGGCACATTCGATGAGAGACAAATCCTTATGTTCTCTTTTCTTTTTAAATATATTTTTGATTTCCGTTTCGGTAAAACTCTCGAAATTAATGAAGCTTAAACCATGATCGGATAGCGTACAGCCATTTTCACTAAAATACTGTATTCTGTTTCTTAAGGCACTGCACAAATCATTGTAGGAATCGATTGAAATCCCGACAACGGATGCCAATTTATCTATATACGCATTAAAATTGGCGTTCCCTATTAATATGGCGTTATCCGGTCTAAAGGCCGGTCCAACCTTGGTTTTGAAGGAACTGGCTGCTAATTTTTTATGGTGTTCCAGCGTATCACTGGGGTCATCTGTGGTACAGACTACCTCCACATTCATTTTCTTTAATAGTTGTTGACAGCTATTGGACTTACTGTTTAGTTGTTTTGAGGCTTCTTTGAAAATTTCCGGGGCCGACTTTTTATCGAGCAGTTCATCAATTCCAAAATACCGGGAAAGTTCCAGATGCGTCCAATGGTATAGCGGGTTGCGCATGGTATAGGGAACAATTTCTGCCCATTTCAGGAATTTTTCTTCATCACTTGCGTCTCCGGTAATATATTTTTCGTTTACCCCAAGCGCCCGCATCGCGCGCCATTTATAATGATCTCCGTGAATCCAAATCTCCGTAATATTTTTAAAGATATGGTCATTGGCGATATCTTCAGGAGGCAAATGACAATGATAATCGATTATGGGCATGGGTTTGGCATACTCATGGTACAGCTCCCTCGCATATCTATTCTCCAATAAAAAATCACTGTTAATAAATTTTTTCTTTCCCTTCATGCTCCTTAAACGGATAAAAATTTGAATTACATTTCGTATTCAATATTACCCAAAATTTTGTCATTTACATAACCATTTTTGGTATTTACTATGAAAATTGGATTTTTAAAACGTTTTTATGCTGAGTTGAAGGATTTTGTTATTTCCGGTGGAAGGTCAAAGTAATAATTATAAAGTACAGTGTCTTTAAGATACATTTTGTACATCCCAGTGCTTACCTTTTTTTAACTTCTATCCGAAATTTTTCTGACTTCTGTCTCCTGATTATTCACCATTGCCTTTTATTTTGAACCTACTAGCGTTTGGGAAAGGAGTTAGGTCTTTTGATGAAAGCACTGAAATTTAAATTCAGCAGGTAAAAGTAATTGGTCAGATAATACTAATCCCCCTCCTTGGGAGGGGTTAAGGGAGGTCATTTTGATAGAAGAACAGAATCACAACCGACGAAAGTCGAAAGGCTACAGTCAATCTTCACATTTTCAAATTGTTACATTTTCAAATTGTTACATTTTCACATTCTCATGATTATTATCATATCACAAAACCATCCCCTTTCCCACCTTTGCATCTGGTATAAAGCAGCTACTTATTTATGGAGAAAGCAAACTGTTATCACTGTGGTGATGATTGTGGTAAGGACACAATAGAATTCGATAAAAAGAATTTTTGTTGTACCGGGTGTAAAACCGTTTATGAAATATTTCAGGGAAGCGATTTAACCCATTATTACGATTTGCAATCCGCTGCCGGAAAAGCTCCAAATCCTGTAGAGGGTAAGTATGATTTTCTTAAAGTAGCCTCAATTGTAGACAAGCTGGTGGAGTTTAATGAAGGAGACATTCAAATTGTAAATCTGCATATCCCTCATATTCATTGTAGTTCCTGTATCTGGATTCTGGAGAACTTAAATAAACTGAATCCTGCTATCCGTAGCTCTCAGGTAGATTTCCCTAAGAAAACGGTTCGCATTACTTATGAATCCAAGGTATTTTCTTTAGAGGCATTGGTTACCTTGTTAGTCCGCATCGGCTACGAACCTAATATTTCTCTAGAGGATCACGATAAGCGCAAAACGAATGTGGACAGAAGCCTGATTTATAAATTGGGTGTAGCAGGATTTGCTTTTGGCAATGTGATGTTTCTTTCTTTTCCGGAGTATTTTGAACTGTATGGAAGTGAAAGTAGTTCGGGCGAATTTTGGTTGGATAAGTATATCGGACTTTTCAGATGGTTGATGTTTGCCTTTTCCTTACCTGTAGTTTTTTATGCGGCACAAGATTATTTTATCACGGCATGCAAAGGGTTAAGGTCCAAAACTTTAAATATGGACGTGCCCATCGCTTTGGGAATTATTGTGCTCTTTGCACGTAGTACAGCAGAAATTATATTCGATTGGGGCTCAGGTTTCTTTGATAGTCTAACCGGACTAGTATTTTTCTTATTGGTGGGTAAATTCTTTCAGCAGAAAACCTATGCTTTCTTATCTTTTGAACGCGATTATAAGTCCTATTTTCCCATAGCCGTAACCCGAATTAAAGAGAATGGAGAAGAAGAAACGGTGCAAGTGTATGAAGTGAAGAAAGGCGACCGACTTCTGATTCGCAATCAGGAAATTATTCCGGTCGATGGAATTCTGCTCAAAGGCACCGCCAGAATTGATTATAGTTTTGTTACCGGGGAATCGCAGCCTATTCGAAAGGAATCAGGAGATCGGATATTTGCAGGCGGAAAGCAATTATCCGGAATAATGGAAATTGGGGTGCTAAAATCAGTTTCGCAAAGTTATCTTACCCAACTTTGGGGAGACGCCGTTTTTAAGGAAAATAGGTCAGGCCAATTTCAAACCTTAACCGATAGTATAGGCAAACGATTTACCATTGCCGTTTTAAGCATCGCATTTGGAGCCGCACTATTCTGGCTGTTTTATGACAGTAAATTGGCGCTAAATGTGTTTACTGCGGTTTTAATTATTGCATGTCCTTGCGCTATTGCATTGGCCGCTCCCTTTACTTTGGGAAGTATGCTACGCATCTTTGGACGAAAAAAATTCTACCTTAAAAACGCCCAAATTATTGAACGTCTGGCACAAATAGATACCGCCATTTTTGATAAGACCGGTACCATAACCCATACAAAGCAATTTCATACCACCTATGAGGGCATGCAACTTACTATGGAAGAAGAATCTTTGCTCAAGAACACCCTCAGGGCATCCAATCATCCTTTAAGTAGGTCATTATATGCGCTTCTGGCCGAGCACGATATAAAAACCTTAGATGGTTATGAAGAATATTTGGGTCAGGGAATCGAAGGCAGTACCGGGAATCACACCATCAAAATCGGCTCCGCCCAATTTACGGGTAGTGAAAACAAACATGAAACCTTTGACACTTCTGTTCATATCCGTTCCAATGATAGCTACAAAGGGCGATTTGTATTTCAAAATCAGTACCGAGAAGGACTAACCGGGGTGTTCAATACTCTGGCAAAGCAAATGCAACTTTTAATATTGTCCGGAGACAATAGTGGAGAACGTGAAAGATTACAACAGTTAGTGCCCAGGTATACACCGCTGAATTTTAATCAAAAGCCCGAAGATAAACTAGAGGTAGTTCGTAACTTACAGGCACAGGGTAAAAAGGTAATGATGGTGGGCGACGGTCTCAATGATGCCGGAGCTTTGGCACAGAGTCACGTAGGTGTTGCCATCTCCGAGGATATCAATGTGTTTTCCCCGGCCTGCGACGCTATTCTGGATGCCTCTAAATTTCAGGCATTACCCCAATACATTTCGGCCTCTAAAAAAGCCATACGAATTATAAAATTGAGTTTTATCCTCTCTTTAATGTACAATGTAGTCGGACTCTATTTTGCCGTTACAGGTCAGTTAGAACCCGTTATAGCCGCGATATTGATGCCCTTAAGCTCTATTACTATCGTAGCTTTTACTACAGTAATGACCAATATCTTGGGCAGACGATTGGATTAAAAAAGGGAAATAAGGACTCATAATATCATGCGAGTTCCGTATAGGATTTTCTAAAAAGCCAATTGACCACCTCCCTGTCACGCTGAGCCCCGATGGCTATCGGGGTCGAAGCGCACACTCCAAATATGAACTGATGTTTTACCGCCATTGTTGGTGTTTTTCACCAAAAATGCATCCTATAGCCGAGGGCATATTATTTTCTATTTAAGTGAAATCAGCGCATGAGAATAGCCTCAAATTGAAGTGAGTACAAAGGCAGGTAAATAAAAACAAAATTTTAGCCGATTTATCCCGAAGAACTGATAATTGTCATGTGATAGATTGAAGTGCTGAGGTAGTTTTACACCAAAATTCAGACAAGGATGAGTGTCATTTATTTGTTATTGGCTTTGAGCATTTTGGTAGCGGTCATTTTCTTTATTGCCTTTATCATCTCCGTCAAAAGTGGCCAATATGATGATGCTTACACCCCATCAGTTCGCATGCTCTTTGAAGATGAACTTGTAAAAAAACCAAAGACAAAGGGAAAACCTGAGGAACAGAATTCAAACCAAATTATTGAAAACCAAAAAGTATAGTTTATGGAATTACAGCAGTTTTATTACGACAACAAAATTGTAAAAAAGTTTCTCTATGCCACCATGTTATGGGGAATTGTAGGTATGACTGTAGGGTTGTTGTTGGCCCTTATGTTTTTATTTCCCAATCTGACAGACGGCATTTCCTGGTTAAGCTTTGGCCGCTTACGCCCCTTACACACTAATGCCGTAATCTTTGCCTTTGTGGGCAACGCAATTTTTGCGGGTGTCTATTATTCTACCCAGCGGTTGTTGAAAGCAAGGATGTTTAGTGATGTGTTGAGTAATTTTAATTTCTGGGCGTGGCAGGGCATAATTGTCGCAGCTGCCATTACCCTTCCGTTGGGCTACACCACATCAAAAGAGTATGCCGAATTGGAATGGCCTATTGATATTGCCATTGCTTTGGTTTGGGTGGCTTTTGGAGTAAATCTTATTGGCACCTTGATGAGGCGAAGACAACGACATTTGTATGTCGCTATTTGGTTCTATTTGGCCACTTTCGTTACCGTGGCAGTGCTACATATCTTTAATAGTTTAGCGTTACCGGTTAGTGCTTTAAAAAGCTATTCGGTCTATGCCGGGGTTCAGGATGCCTTGGTGCAATGGTGGTATGGACACAATGCGGTAGCCTTTTTTCTAACCACACCATTTCTTGGGTTAATGTACTATTTTGTTCCCAAAGCTGCTGACCGACCCATTTATTCGTATCGCTTGTCTATCGTCCATTTTTGGTCGTTGATATTTATCTATATCTGGGCAGGACCACACCACTTGTTGTATTCTGCTTTACCGGATTGGGCCCAGAACTTAGGCGTAGCATTTTCTATTATGCTTATTGCACCTTCCTGGGGAGGTATGATCAATGGATTATTGACTCTTCGCGGAGCTTGGGATAAAGTGCGTACTGATCCAACCTTGAAGTTTATGGTAGTGGCTATTACCGGTTATGGTATGGCGACCTTTGAAGGTCCTATGCTTTCCCTTAAAAATGTAAACGCTATTGCACATTTTAGTGATTGGATTATTGCTCACGTACACGTAGGTGCTTTAGCATGGAATGGGTTTCTGACTTATGGAATGATTTACTGGCTGGTACCCCGTATGTTTAAGACAAAATTATATTCCAACAGCTTGGCCAACGCTCATTTTTGGATTGGCACCTTAGGCATTGTGTTATATGCCTTACCCATGTATGTGGCCGGATTTACACAAGCCCTGATGTGGAAAGAATTTAATCCGGATGGCACTTTAGTATATGGTAACTTTCTGGAAACCGTAAATGAAATTATCCCCATGTACTGGATGCGGGCTATTGGTGGAAGTCTTTATATTGTGGGTGCTTTGGTAATGTTGTACAACATTACCAGAACTATTCGCTCCGGAAGTAAGGTGGAAGATGAGTTGGCAGAAGCCGCAGCATTGACTAAGGTTTCTAAAAAGAGAACTTCAGGCGAAACTTATCACAGTTGGTTGGAGCGTAAGCCAATCCAGTTAACCATTTTCGCTACTATTGCTATCCTGATAGGGGGCATCATACAAATTGTCCCAACGATTTTAGTGAAATCAAATATTCCGACTATTACCAGTGTAAAACCGTATACCCCATTGGAATTGGAAGGCAGGGATTTATACATCCGTGAGGGTTGTGTAGGATGCCATTCACAAATGATTCGTCCTTTCCGAAGTGAAGTTGAGCGTTACGGTGAGTACTCCAAAGGTGGAGAATATGTATACGACCATCCATTTTTGTGGGGAAGCAAACGTACCGGTCCGGATTTAATGCGTATTGGAGGGAAGTATTCCGACAGTTGGCATTTAAACCATATGTACGATCCACAAAGTACCTCCTCAGGATCTATTATGCCGGCATACCAGTGGATGGTGCGCGATGAACATGACCGAAGTGATATTCAGGGGAAAATGAGAACCATGGTAAGCCTGGGGGTTCCTTACACAGAAGAAGATATTGCCAATGCGAAGGCTTTAATGGATGAGCAGGCGTTACAAATAGAAAAAAATCTGTATTCCGATCCGGACTTTGTAAAAAGCTATGAAGCCGATAAAAAATATGCTGCAGAAAATGGAGAAGCATTTATTGAGATGCGCGACCGCGAAATTGTAGCCCTAATTGCTTATTTACAGCGAATGGGTACTGATATTAAAATAAAGGAGTCCGACGAATCATTATCAAAAAAATAATAAGTCATGTTGAAATTTGTAAAAAATCATATGGAGAGTATAGAGGGCATTGCTACCTATCCCATGATCTCCTTGCTCATTTTCTTCATCTTTTTTATGCTTCTTTTCTGGTGGGTATTCACCGCTAAAAAGGAATATATAAAGGAAGTTAGTGAGTTGCCCTTAGAAAACGATAATCAACCTAAAGACCATAACCAATGAGAAATAGTGCACCCTGGTGGCTTAGAATCCCCTTAATTTTCTTTTTCATTTTTGCATTGATGGAATACTTTATCGACTCCGGAGATCAACTTGCAATTATGGCTTACCCTATTACGCAGTTATTTTTGCTGTTGATTCTTCTCATTCTCATTGCGATAGAACTTGTATTGCAGTCCATAGAAAACATCATGTATCAAACGCTTTCTGAAGAAGCAAAGCTCAGGTATAACAGTGCAAAGGAGATAAAATTGGAATGGACCTGGGCCAGAAACATTTGGAAAAAAATAACCGGAAACAAACCTCTTGAGCAAGAGCACGAAATTATTTTAGATCATAATTACGATGGCATAAAAGAATTAGATAATAATTTACCGCCATGGTGGGTGTATTTGTTCTATGCAACCATCATTTTTGGAATAGTCTACATGGCGCGCTTTCATATTTTTAATGATTATGATCAGGCAACCGAATATGAGCAGGAAGTAGCGGCAGCAGAAATTAGTATTGCTGAATATAAAAAAACCGCCAAGGATTTGGTAGATATAAATACAGTGGAGCTTTTAACTGATGCAGCCGACTTAAGCGCAGGTAAGTCCATTTTTGAGAGCAACTGTGTCGCATGCCACATGGCAGATGGCGGTGGGGGAATAGGACCTAATTTAACAGATGACTATTTTATTTTGGGAGGAGGTATAAAGAATATTTTTCATACCATTTCTGAAGGAGGAAGGGATGGCAAAGGGATGATCGCCTGGAAGCAAACTCTAAAGCCTCTTGAAATGGCGCAGGTTGCCAGCTACATCATTACGCTGGAGGGTACCACCCCTGCTAATCCAAAAGCTCCAGAAGGAGAAATTTGGGTAGATGACAACCTTCCTGAAGCAACACAGGAATGATGTTAGCAACAAATTCAGAAACTAATTAAAGGGTCTTTCCTGCCTGCCGGCAGGCAGGTTCTTTGGTTCGTTTACTCATACATGCTTTTTTTAATAGGAATTCGTGAACCTCCTTTGTCGGTTTCTTTTGGATAAGCAAAAGAAATGAACAAAGAGCATTAAGAATATAAGTACAAAATTCTCCTCCTAAGGGACTAAGACAAAGAGAAATGGATGATAACTTCAGGGATAGTATAGGTACCATTGACCAAAAAGGAAAACGGGCTTGGGTATACCCTAAAAAACCCAACGGTAAGTTTTATAAATACCGCAAATGGGTGAGTTATGCCCTTTTGTTATTTCTTATTGCGGCTCCATTTGTTAAAATTAATGGGAATCAGTTTTTGATGTTTAATGTGCTAGAAAGGCGATTTAATATTTTTGGCGCCCCATTTTGGCCACAAGATTTTTACCTTTTTGTAGTCCTGATGATTATAGGGGTGGTTTTTGTAGCCCTTTTTACGGTAGCTTTTGGTCGAATCTTCTGTGGTTGGATCTGTCCCCAAACCATTTTTATGGAAATGGTATTTCGGAGAATCGAGTATTGGATAGATGGCGATCGCGGGGCACAAATTAAGTTAGACCGACAGGAATGGAATGCCGAAAAAATTAGAAAGCGGGTTTTGAAATGGGCTGTATTTTTTATCATCTCCTTTATCATAGCCAACGTTTTTCTAGCCTATTTGATCGGTAGTGACCGGTTGCTGCTTTACATTTCTCAGGGACCGGGAGAACACCTGAGCACCATGATTTCCCTTTTAATTTTTACTGCAGTCTTTTACTTTGTGTTCGCCTGGTTTCGTGAACAGGTGTGCATCATCGCATGCCCATATGGTCGCTTACAGGGCGTGTTATTGGATAATAAGTCCATCATAGTAGCCTATGATCACAAACGTGGCGAAGGGGAAGCCGGGAGGAAGAAGTTTCGAAAAGACGAAGACCGACAGGCATTAGGCCATGGGGATTGTATTGATTGTTTTCAATGTGTAAATGTATGTCCCACGAATATCGATATACGAAACGGAACGCAGTTGGAATGCGTTAACTGTACCGCCTGTATTGATGAGTGCGATGATATCATGGAAAAGGTAAACCTTCCCAAAGGGCTAATCCGGTACGCCAGTGAAGATAATATCGAGAAAAAAGCCAAGTTTACCTTTACTCCGCGATTAAAAGGCTATACTGCAGTATTGACTATTTTGACGGGCTTACTCATCGGCATGCTGTTTTTACGAAGCGATTTGGAAGCCAATATCCTGCGATTGCCCGGGCAGTTGTACGAGCACAAAGAGAACAATATCATCAGTAACGTATATACGTACAAGATTATCAATAAAACAACAAGGGATATCGATGATGTTTACTTTAAGCTCCAATCGCATAAAGGCACCATACGATTAGTGCGGGACACCCACTTTAAAGTCGAAGCTCAGGGACTCGCGCAAGGCACCTTGTTTATCGAAATAAATAACGCAGCCCTAAACGGCGATAAGGATAAATTACGTATCGGAGTGTATAGGGGAGATGAATTAATAGAAACCACCACGGCAAGGTTTCTGGCGCCGCGAAGCTATAAATAAGTATTGAGTAGTGAGTATTGAGTATAGAGTACACAGTATTTAGTAGGCAGTGTTCAGTATCAGTAGGCAGTTGGTTAAGTACGAAATTAGAAATACAAAAAAGTTGGGAGTTGGGAGTCGGTAAAATCAAATAGCTATACGCTAACCGCTATGCGCTAAGCGCCAACAGCTAACAGCTAACAGCCATGGGCTCGAACTGACAGGAATAGAAAAACAAACGTATTAAAATATCAACAGATTCCCTTTTACAAGGGAATATAAAATAATAAACATGAAAATAAACTGGGGAACAGGAATTGTAATCGCTTTTATCGCCTTTATAAGCTTTATCTTATTTTTTGTCGTGCGTATGAGCACGGACGACAGGGCGAATCACGATTTAGTTACAGAAGGCTATTACAAAGCCGAGCTTACCTATCAAGACGATATGGATGCGGCAGCCAATGCAGAGGCTCTTGAAGAAAAGATAGAGCTCCATCGCATAGGAGAGGGAATTTTGATTCAGTTTCCTGCGGATATGGCATACAATAACATTAAGGGTTTGGTGTCCTTGTACAGACCTTCGAATAAACAATTGGATTTTGAAATGCCCATACAACTATCCAATTCACATTTAATCATACCGGACAAACGTTTAGTGGCGGGCCGCTGGGACATACGGGTAAGTTTTACCTATGAAGGCAAGTCCTTTTTGCTAAAGAAAAGTTTTACACATTAAGTTTCCGAGTTTAAAGAGTTTAAGAATTAGTTGATTATTTGTTTTCTTTGGTTCGTTTCTTTTGGACACGCAAAAGAAATGAACAGAAAACAACTTTAGTTACATAAATTGAGTAGTGTTAAAAGAAAAGAGAATTGCTCGGTCAATAATGATATTAAAATAAAGCTTATTTAAGAAAATGCTATTATCCGCTGTCCTATTAGGTCTTTTGGGAAGTCTCCACTGCGTTGGCATGTGTGGCCCCATTGCCTTTATGTTACCGGTAGACCGCACCAATAATTTTAAAAAGCTGGGACAGATTGCCATTTATCATTTTGGCCGATTAAGCGCATATGCCACTATCGGACTGCTGTTTGGACTTTTGGGAAAGGGCCTTTCCCTTTTTGGACTGCAACAGCAGCTATCGATTCTTATCGGGGCTGTAATGATAGCCGTTATTTTGCTGCCTTTTGGAAAGCTCAAAAAATACAATTTATCAAAACCGGTATATCAGGTTATCGCCAAAGTAAAATCCAAATTAGGAAAAGAACTCTCCAAAAGAACGGCCGATACCTTTTTGACTATCGGCTTTCTCAATGGTTTCCTGCCTTGCGGTCTGGTGTATATGGCAGTATTAGGAGCCATTGCCATGGGCAATCCGGGGGAAGGGGCCTTGTATATTGCCTTGTTTGGATTGGGTACCGTTCCGCTAATGACTACAGCCATTTATTTTAGCAGTCTTTTGAAAGGCGTAGCCAAACAGCGCGTGCAAAAACTCATTCCTGTCTTTGTAGTCATCATTGGTATGCTCTTTATTCTAAGGGGTCTAGGTTTGGGTATTCCTTATATTTCTCCAAAACCTGTGGTAGAATTGGTGACGAATACAATGGAATGTATGCCGTAAAAGTTAGTTTAAAAGTTAAGACCTAAGGGACTAAAGCGATAAGAGTGTTGTATTAAGGCGGGACACCCCAACTCAAATTAATTTCCACTATTCCTCTAACACATTATATGGTTAATGCCCCTCTGATTTATGGATTTAAATTGTCAAATTCGTACTTCGTACTTTTTTCTTTAAATAAACCTTTGGGTTTACACCAACCTCATGGTCTCAGGATTCCAGCTTACGGGTTTTCCTTGAGCGTAACTTTCATTGGCCAATAAAGCTGCCCCGGCAGCGCGCAAGCCGAAAGTGGCATCTTGTACCACTGTATTTTCTCCTCTTAGCCCCTGAAAGAAATTGTAAAAATGATCATAGTGTCCACCTTTGTAATCTTCCGGAGCCCGCCAAATGGTTTCGCCTAAATGAAGTGTAGAAGCACGGGGTACTATCTCCTTCATCGCATATTCGGCTTTCATTTTCTGTTGAGTTTCTTCTGTGTAGGCATTCATGGAATAACCGCCCGGAATCATCTCGAGTTTAGAGCGACTTAGTTTTACCATGCTCGATCCCACTTCCATCACACCCTCTGTTCCCACAAGTCGGAAACCGCCCCCACCACCTGATCCTGCAATAAAATTGACTCTAAACGAAGCATTAAAGGCTGCATGGGTTTCAGTTTTGGGATAATCATAAAATGTAAGGGTTACATCTGGCACATCCCGACCATCTTTCCAATAGCGCAGACCTCCGGTGGATAAGGCTCTATTAGGTCCCTTGGAACTCAGAATAAAGTTTAAGGTAGAGAATGCATGCACAAACAAATCCCCTGCCACTCCCGTGCCGTAATCCTTATAATTACGCCATCGGAAAAACCGAACAGGGTCGTACGCGGTTTTCGGGGCATTCCCCAAAAAGGTTTCAAAATCTATGGTATTCGGATTGGCATCAGGCGGTATAGGATATTGCCAGGCACCTTCGGCAGAATAACGATCGTTATACATATCCAGCATTACCATTTCCCCTATCGCACCTTCTTCATAAAGTTGTTTTGCTTTTTCATTCCCCAGAGAAGCCATGGTCTGACTCCCGACCTGACAAATTTTTCCGCTTTCTTTTTGCGCTTTTATAATTTCATGACCCTCGTCAAAACGCTGAATCATGGGTTTTTCGCAATACACCGCCTTGCCGGCTTTGAGCGCATCTATGGTAATCTTTTTATGCCAATGATCAGGTGTAGCAACAATAACAGCATCAATATCCGGCCGTGCTAATAGTTCCCGATAATCCCGGGTAGTAAATAAGTCCGTTCCCCAAAGTTCCTTTGCCCTGTCCAATCGCCCGGAATACAAATCGCACACCGCAACCAGTTTCACACCAGCTACCCTTAGAGCCGCATTCGTATCATAAATGCCCTGAATTCCGCTTCCAATGAGCGCAAGCTGAATATGGTCATTGGGTGAAAAATGGGTTGCTTTATAGTCTCTCTTCAGCCAAAGCGTTTGCTCATAAGAGGAAGCCATTACATACGGTGCCGCTGTGATAGCCGCCGAGCCCAGCGTCGCTTTTTTTAAAAAGTTCCGGCGGGAAGCCTGATTATTGTTTTTTTGCATGGGTTGTTTGATTTGAATAAAAACCTGATGAAGATACCAATTTAAGTAGTAGCTCACAAAATTCATCCATAAAATTACCTCCCGGCTGAATTTATAAAAGAGGCCAACAAAAACTTACTAGGCAAATAAGTCCATTATGGGTTTCCCCTGCCCATCCGGGGTGGTATAAAAAGGTCTTCCTTCTATATTGTAATTGGTTTCGGGGTGCATGCCCAAAGCATGATAAATAGACTGGTGAACCTCATCAATCACCACTGTATTTTCTATAGAAGAACAAGGTCTTTCATCTGCTGTTTTTCCAAAAACCAATCCTTTTTTGACACCTCCACCCCACATAAGTATGGAACTACCGTCTGTAAAATGCCGGTGCATACCATAGAATTTTTCGTCTTCAATCACATCCGGTTGATCTACCTGATCTTGCACCGGTCCGCCGGGACGCCCCTCCATGATGGCGTCTCGACTAAATTCACTCGCTAAAATGACCAATGTTCTATCCAAATGTCCGGAGGCATCCAAATCTTTAATTAATTGTGCAATTGGCTTATCAATTAATTCCTTCATCTTCGCTGCACGGGTATGTCCATTCTCATGCGTATCCCATCCTAAAAACGGTTCATATTCGGTGGAAACACTAATAAATCGACCTCCATTCATCGCCAACCGTTTCGCCATAAGACAACCTAAACCAAATCGGCCTGTATTGTACAAATCGTAGACCTCTTTTGGCTCCTGAGATAAATCGAACACTTTGGCTTCCGGAGAATTCAATAACCGATACGATTGCTCCATGGACCGCATTAAGGATTCCCGTTGATAATCGCTACCACTTTCCATGACACTACTTTTATTGGCCAATTCCTTGTACAATTTGTATCGGGCTTCAAACCGTTTTAAGGACATTCCCTGTGGCGGTTTTACACTTTCCAGTCCACTGGAAGGATCGGGAATTAAAAAAGGTCCGAATTCGGTACCCAAAAATCCGGCAGAGTGAAATGCCTTTAACTCCTCTGCCTCCCCAACCGTAAAGCGTTGTCCCATGGAGATAAAAGGAGGAATCACGGGGTTTACAGGTCCCAGCTCCTTGGCAATCCAAGCCCCAATATGGGGCGCCTGAACCGATTGTGGCGGTTCATAACAGGTATGCCAATGGTACTGATGCCGCGTATGTAATATAAATCCCAAATCGGCTGATTTGTATGAGCGAATGATAGCTCCTTTATCCATTACCCCTGCAATGGACTCCAATCCCTGGGAAAAATAGAGTCCATCCACATTGGTTGGAATCTTTGGAAAAGTGCTCAGCACCCGCTTACTCTCCACTCCTTTGGAATACGGAACATAGGTCTTGGGATCAAAAGTTTCGGTATGTGCCATTCCACCAGCCATCCAAAGCAGAATCACCGTATCGGCCTTGGAAGCTATTTCCGGCACTTTCGAACAGGAGCTTAAAAAATTCGCAAGGGGAATACTGGTGGTTGCGGCCGATAAACTGGCGGCAGTCATTTTCTTTATAAACTCCCTGCGGGAATCGCTGTTTTGTTTATCTATATCCATTAGTATATAAATTGAAATTCTGGCTGTATCAAAACAGACCAAAAAAGATCCTCCAATCCCTCTTGGGTGGGGTGCTCACCCATTGCGGTAAGTACAGCCTTCTTTTCTGCAGCGGATGGCTTTCTGCCCAACAGATCCTGATACAACGCAGCCATCATTTGTTCACTATTATTAGGGTATTGCTTTAGCCATAGTGCAGCCCCTTCTTCCAAAACAGTATTAAAATAGGTGCCGTTTGTAAGTTCCAACGCTTGTAGCAAAGTAGCTTGTTCATCTCTAAATGTAGCTACATTTTCCCGGGTGGGGCGACCCAAAGCCTTTAAAAAAGGATCTTGCTTTACCAAACTTGCCCTTGCAAATTCTCGTGCGTGATCGTTAAATGTAAAATTCACCAGCTTGTCCCAATGCTGAGAGCCGAAATCACGGGTTGGCGTCCAATTGGCATCATTAAAGGCCACTGTTGTCCATCCTTTCTCCGGGAGTTCAGCAGTGCTTTTCCAGTTCTTATTGTTGCTGACAATTACCTCCTCTCCATCCTGAAACTGTACTTTCATAGCAAACAAAATTCCGGCCGGGTTAGCGATACTTCCTTCATTTATTCCTTCTATGGCAATGAGATTTTGACCCGGTTGAAGCAGCTTTTCTACTTGTATTTTAGCTACTTTACGCCAATCACTTCCTTTTGAGACCTGTACTCCGTTGATAAATAGGGTGTGCGAATGATCTACAGAGATAAGTATTTTTGCAGCTTTAATTTCCTTTTTTGGTAGTATGATATTCTGCCTAAAATAGCGTGTGCCCGGCTCCGGCAAAACGTCGCGATCAAATTTTATCTCTCTGTGCCATATCCTGGAAGAAGACAGCCCTTCATTAAGCGGGTCATAGGCCGCAGCATAATATACCGGCGCAATCACCTGACTCACTGCATCCGAAAACTGTTCCGCACTTAAACGTCTTAGGGTGGGCCCTCGGAATACATAGTCCGTTCCGGTTTCCTCAGGACTTGCGTAGCCCGCCGTACGCAATTGGTATGTTTTGGACGTCATAATGGTCCGTATAAGATGCTTTAAATCATACCCGGAATCGATAAAATCCGAAGCCAACCAATCCAGAACATCGCTATCCCATGGGGTATTATCCATCTCATCCACCGGCTCTACCAACCCTCTACCCATCAGTCTTTTCCATATTCGGTTCGTAAGGGTGCGGTACAAGCGTCCGTTTTCACGTTTCGTCATTATTTCTGATAAGGCATACAAGCGTTCCTGTACGGTTTCCCCTTCGACTGAACCCAACTCAGGATACAGAAAATCCACTTTTGCCATTTTTCCGGTGGGCAAATCACAGCGATTGAGCTCTAAAACGGAATCCGCAAAAACAGAAGCAAAACCATACGACTGTTCCAAAGTGAGATTACTTACAAAACTATTATGGCAGGACGCGCATTTTACATTGGTCCCAAGCAAGGCCTGACCTATATTTTGGGCCGCCTGCATTTCTTTGGATTGACTGGAATTGATAACTCCACGCCATTCAATGCCTTTGATAAAACCTTCTGATGCAGCTGTTGGATTAATTAGTTCCTTAATCATTTGGTCATACGGCTTATTGTTTTCCAAAGCGGTATATAACCATTGCGTTATTTGCTTTCTTCCCCCCGTAATAAAGCCTGGACCACTGTAGTCGTTTCGCAGTAAATCGTTCCAAAAACTAAGCCAATGCTGGGTATAATTTTGGTGGTCCGCCAACAGGGTATCAATAAGAATTTCCCTTTTTTTAGGGTTTGAATCTTTTAGAAACGCATCAATTTTGGAGGCTTGTGGCAGCAGTCCCACAATATCCAGATAAGCACGCCGTATAAATGCCCGGTCATCAACCAATTCCGGCCATTTTAATTTATTTTGCTCAAAGTACTTGTCTATAAATTTATCCAACGGCAGGGGCTGAGTACTGGACGTCGGCACAGCAGGCTTTACCAGAGCCAGTGGTGCCTCCGGAAAAACTTTTAGCGCTCTATCCGACCAATGCGCTCCTTTTTGAATCCATAGTTTGATTAAATTAATCTCATCAGGTTGTAGCACTTTACCCTTTTTGGGCATCACCTCTTTGTGGTTTGGAGATAAGGTAATCCTTCTAAAAAGTTCACTTTCTTCCGGCTTGCCGGATACCAGGACTACGCCGGATTCACCACCATCAAAGACACCGCGTTTACTGTCTAATGCCAAGGCTCCTTTTTTCTTGTCTTCACTATGACATTGATGGCAATTATGAGCAAAAATGGCTCTGACATTAAGGTTGAGTTCATCTTGCTGCGATTCCGACAGCGAATCTAATTGATTGAACTGTGCCAATACCATAGCGTATTTTCCGTCATCATAATGGCTCTTACTTCCGAGAAGCACCGAAGTCAGAAAATCTTCCCCATGGGTTAAATTCGCGCCTAAATGTCCTGATATACTCAGCAATACTACGGTAACGGTTAATACTGCTCTGTAGGGCACCAAATTAGACAGTTTGCCTTGCGTGGTAAGCCGTAAAATCAGTGCCGTTATTGCGGCCATTACCGCGGTTGCAATTCCTATATTTTGATGCTGTGTTATAAGTTCGCCGGTATATTCATCAAAAGTGCGGAGTAACCATCCCAGTAGGGCAGCCAAAACAGCAAAGGCGGCTCCGATAAATATCATCCAGTGAATACCGGGTCGCAGTCCTTGTCGTTTCTGACCAATGGTGAGCAGTTCCATAACAAAACCAACAACCAAAAGTCCGATTGGAAAATGAACCACCAAGGGGTGCAAGCGACCCAAAAATTGTAAAACCCATTCCCAAGAAGATTCCATAGTGACACGTTATTTAGGATATGGATAACCCTTTTCATTTAGCACCCTACCGGGCTTCTAAAATGAACTATTAAATCCGGACATTAATATACTTCAAATTTGGTTTGTTTTCACTAAGCTTTATGAGCAAGTTGATGCAAGCCTTTCCATTGAATAAAATGCTAATTAAACTCCAAAAGATTTCACTATTGGTTTTAAGCGATACACATAAAAATTATTTTTCTAATTTAGTAAATCCTTCAAAAATTAAGTAAACAATCATGGGTGGTAGTAACCCTTAATCACTTTAAAAGATGAAAACAACCCCCGAGCACGATGCCCGAATGGCCAAAATGACCTTCTCCTCGGTTTTTCCACACTATGTGACCAAGGTAGAAAGCAAGGGCAGAACCAAAGAGGAATTGTATGAAGTCATCACATGGCTCACCAGGTTTGATAAAAATAAAGTGCAGGAACTTATTGATGAAAAGGCCACCTTTGAAACCTTCTTTCAGAAAGCCAAACTACACCCCAATGCAAACCTAATTACCGGAGTCATTTGCGGTTATCGGATAGAAGAAATAGAAAACCCACTAACACAACAAGTACGGTATTTGGATAAGTTGGTAGATGAATTGGCGAAGGGGAGAAAGATGGAGAAAATATTGAGAAGTTAGAAGTAGGAAGGACGAAGTAGGAAGTTGGAAATACGAATTACGAAATAGGAATTACGAAGTACAAAGTACGAAGTGGGAAGTATGATTTATGTACGAAATCTGAGTTACAATACGAAATAAGGAACGGTATGTGGAATTATAAAATGTCTTATCCCCCTCCTTGGGAGGGGTTAGGGGAGGTCATTTGAGAATTACGATATACGATTTACCAAGTTAGTAGTCAGAAGTTAGAAATTAGAAATAAAATTAAGCAAAAAACCAAAAGCTAACAGCTAACAGCCAAAAGCCAACAGCCAACCAATAACGATACATGCTCTATTTCACCCAACTCATCTATATCAAAGAAGGACAGGAAGTCGTTTTTGATCAGTTTGAAGCTATTGCCATTCCGATTATCTCCAAGTATAATGGGCAGCTTTTACTGCGTGTAAGACCAACGGAAAACAACTTTATAGAACATCTTATAGAAAAACCGTATGAGATTCATTTTGGCACCTTTGAAAGTGAACAAGACTTTCAAAACTTTATGAAGGATGAAGAGCGAAAAAAGTTTTTTCACCTTAAAGAACAAGCCATAAAAGCTACTGTATTGGTAACTGGGTCAAAGTTGTAAATTGACCAATGAAGGCTATTGGAAAATAAACATAGGACACCACTTTGCGCAACCTTTCGTACCTATTTCCATCTGAGAAAAAAAAGGTTATGAAATGAGCATAAGCAAATTTAATTTTTTGCTTACCAACCGAAATAATTAAATTTCTTATGCGAAGGCGTAGCGGTTGATCTAAGCAGAAAATTTTTATTTGTTTGATTTACAACACCATAAAAATTTTTAAATAGATGAAAAAATCGCTATTGGCAATCATGCTACTCGCCCTGTTTATGGAATCCTGCAATGACGAGTCCACCGACAATGCTTCCTTGGATTCCGTTTGTAATCAAATCGCAATTGTAAATCAAAGCAGATACACGAACACGCAGCCGGAAGGTTATACCATTTCTAGAATACAACTCATAGATGATTGTTTGGAGGTCGAAATTCAAGCCGGGGGTTGCAGCGGGGATACCTGGAATGTAGATTTAATGTATTCCGGTAATGTAGCGGAGTCCAATCCTGAACAACGCTATTTAAAAATCTCCCTAGACAATCCCGAAATTTGCCTTGCTTTAATTTCCAAGAAGTTTACTTTTGATTTAAGGCCACTGCGCATTACTCGCCCAACTATTCTCTTAAATTTAGCGCTGTGGGATGAGCAAATACGCTATGCATATTAAAGCATTATGCATTAGTAGAAGCAATTAACAAATTTCTTAAATTTCGGCTTTTGAAATGAAGTCCTATTTAGCAATACATGAACGTTTCTCATAGGTATGGCAAACAAAAAAGCGATTGAAAAATTAGATAAAAGACAAAACTTTACACGTGCACACCGATACGCAATGAAAAACAATAACTTCTCAAAATATCTAGCCTTTTTAGTACTGCTTTTGTGCAACACTATTTTAATGGCCCAACACCCAACTATTGAAAAAGAAAAATGGCATTGGGATGACCCTGCCAAGCAAGATTCTGTTGCGGGCTATGCCCAAGTGGTAAAGGTGGACAACATACTCTATATTTCCGGAGCGGTTTCCAATGAAATTACACCCGAAGGCATAACCCGTCTATACAAAGCTTTGGAGCGCTCGCTACAAAGTTTTGGCGCTACCTTTCAACATGTAGTAAAAGAAAATTTGTATACCACAGATATCGAAGCCATGAAACAATACAATGCTGCCCGCAAAGCATTCTACAAAGGTGATTTTCCCGCAGCTACCTGGGTACAGGTTACGCGACTCTATATGGCGGAGGCAAAATTGGAAGTGGAGTTGGTGGCTCATTTACCTAAGGAATAGGTTTTAGGATACCGTGCTGTTGAGTCCGTCCGCATACAAGGTTTGTGCGCAATGCGTATGGCGTATTACGATTTGCAATTAATTTTATACTTTTACTCTCCCCTAAAACCAACTACCAGCAACGAAGATAAATTATAGAGCATAAAACATGAAATTAACAATAGTTAAATCTAAAATCTTGAAATTAGTTCCGACTCTAAACCCTTTTCCGCAAGAATAGGCCGAGCAAAGCTCTGAGATTCAGGAGCTCCGTATAATCGGAGCGACGCAGAGTTTGTAGGACGGTTTTCAGCCCTAGCTGAAAAATTCCTACGGAAAAGTGTCTTTTTCTTTGTTTACTCATTAAATTTCTATTTGTTTTAATAGGTATTCGTGAACCTCGTTCCTCGGTTTCGTTTCTTTTGGACAAGCAAAAGAAATGAAAGACATAAAACATTCCCAAACATCAATCTATACCAAAAACCACAAGCGAAGGCCAATATTAACTATTGAAACAAAGTACAAAGTTTTAAGCATAAAATGAAAATACTAAAAACCGAACTTCCCAAAGCTTCCCTACTACATTCTCCACCCCACCCATACCATTATGTTGACAGTTACCAAGGTATATTGTATGATCTGGATAATACCATTACTCCGGGAGATGTTGGGAAAGCGTTTTTTACAAGCGGACCCAAATGGGTTGAAAAACTCTTTGCCCTACGCAATAAAATAGTGGCCGGTTTGGGCTTAAAAACGGCCGGGGATATCAGTGAGCGGGAGCAGAAATTGGCCCAATTTAAATGTGAGCCCAACGAGCAAATGGGTCTATTTAAGGTTTTTGCCAAGACAGAACATGAGGTTATTTTAGGAGAAGACGACAAACATTTGGATTTTAGGGTTTCCTTATTGCTACAACCCCAAGCAAACGAGCCGACCAAGAAAGCGCTTACCATTTCTACAACGGTTGTATTTCATAATGGGCTGGGCCGACTGTATTTTTTACCTGTACGCCCTTTTCATAGGCTTATTGTCCCTACTATGCTAAAAGGCATTATCACAGCTTTGGAAACGCGGAAGAGTTAAACCAAAGCACTAAAATTAAGCCACTTACTCGATAAAGCTACTTTTAATCTTAAAAAAGCACCGCTCTTAAATTTCCTTATTTCTACCATTGTTACAGGTTTGGAATATATTTCCTACTTTTAAGCTCCCCCAGATAAGTTTATTAAATACTATTGCTATTGCGGCTATAATTAAAAATAGATGCCGTAAAAACGTATGTATGGCATCTATATGGGCGTTGATTTAATTCTAAAAATCCGAACCCTTAGATAAAGAAATTAAAAATTAGAAATTATGGCAAGATGCACAGCACCATCAAGAGGACATAGAACAGCCAGCGGAGCAGCCGCCTGCCCTGCCTGTGCAGGACGCTATCGTGGATATAGTTCATACCCAACCTATAGTACACCATACTCTTCAAATAGCAGTTATGGAAGTAGAAATTCTGGAAGTGGAAGCTCCAGAAGTAGTAAACCAAAATGGTCTAATTTTTCATCTAGTGTTTATTATACACCAGCGGAAATTCGTACACTAACACCCGTTCGTGAGAATATTGAAAAACGCTCAATTATACCTGACCTTCGGGACGTTTTTCTATGTCACGCTTGGGATGACAGAAAAGGTGCTGCAAAAGAACTTCACGATTTGCTTGAAGAAAATGGAGTATCAGTATGGTTTAGTGAAAAAGATGTTTTGTTAGGCTCATCATTACTTCGAGAAATTGATAAAGGATTAGCAAATTCAAAAGTCGGATTGGTTTTAGTAACGCCATCTTTCATAGACAGAGTAAGAAACGAGGGAATTGCGGAAAAAGAACTTTCAGCACTTTTAGCTCGTGATTTACTTGTTCCGATAGTGCATAATACAACATTTGATAAACTGCGTGAAGTAAGTCCACTATTGGGTTCAAGAAGTGGTCTTGACACTAATGAAGAATCGATGCGAAAAATTGCGATGAAATTAGCAGAATTAGTGAATGTTGAAGAAGAAACTGTTTAATCGAATTAAAGAACTAAACACAATAACTAAGCGTTCGTGTGGTCGGTACGGCCTAACATGAACGCCGTGTTGACTAAACCGGTTCTTGGTCGGTTTGCCCTATGGGTATTGATCTGTTTTTATTGTGAGTTTTTGGGATAGCCTGTTGACCTATGGTTCTG
>JBGTEN010000188.1:0-11070 GCA_041747755.1 Arenibacter sp.
AGTTCAATAATTAACAATTTAAACAACATTTAAAATGAGAGAAAATCAGAATCAAAATCAAAGGGATGAAAACATGACTGCTGAACGCAGCATGTTAACAGGAATGTTTAGTGATCGTGAGAGCACAGAAAATGCTTATAACACCTTGCAAGAAAGAGGGTATTCTAAAGATGATATCAATTTAGTTATGTCTGACCAAACACGGGATAAATACTTTTCCGATGATGATCAGGATACCGAATTAGGAACTAAAGCCGCTGAAGGCGCAGGAAAAGGCTCTGCAATTGGTGGCACTGTTGGAGCAATAGCAGGTGTTATAGCGGCAATCGGCACTAGCTTAGCCATACCCGGACTGGGAATTGTTATCGCCGGACCAATTGCTGCAGGTTTGGCCGGAGCAGGAGCCGGTGGTCTTGCAGGTGGAGTAATAGGTGCTCTTGTTGGATCAGGAATTCCTGAAGCACGTGCTAAGATCTATGAGTCAGGAATCAATGATGGACAAATTGTTATGGGAGTAAATCCACGTAATGATGAGGATGCCAAATACTTTGAAGAAAACTGGCGTAGTAACCAAGGTCAAGAAATTCACAATTAGAAGAAATTCGCAATTGGAATTTCCATTTAAAATTAAAACGGAATGATTTATAAATCATTCCGTTTTAAAACTAAGGTGAGTAAAATTTAACTACAATAAAATCACAATGAAGAAAAGCACATTCTTAAAAAATACAGTAATCCTAGCACGCTTTGCCTGCTGTATTTTATGGGTTGCCTCATGTGCTAATAAACAAAATCCGAAGAACCCTAAAGATGTTGCCAAAGACTTCACCGAAACCTTTGAAAACAATTTGCCGGAAGAAGATGTACAGTTCCTTTTAACAGCTTCAGAAATTAACTTGAAAGAAATTAAACTAGGAAAACTGGCACAGCAAAAAGGAAGTTCAACACATGTTAAGCAGTTGGGAAAGATGATGGAAGATGCGCACTCCAAATCACAAAGTGATTTAACTAAACTCACTAAAAGTAAGATGATTACTGTTTCCTCTTCATTAACCAATACTGCCCAAGAGGTTTATGAAACATTAAGTAAAAAATCAGGTAATGATTTTGACAAAGCATATGCCGATCTGATGGTAAGCGGACATAAAGATGCAATCATCGAATTTGAAAGAGTATCTACTCATAGTAGCGATACAGATCTTAAATATTGGGCAATAGTCTCACTCAAAGCCTTAAGGACACATCTGGACCACTCCATCTATTGTCAAAAGCAGTGCGAAAAATTTAATCAAATAAATAAAACATAAAACTATGTTCCATCACGTAAAAGAATTACAGTTTAATGCACGAGTTTCAAAACCGGATGTGCGTTTTGCAAAACTACTCCTTGAGCAATTTGGCGGACCCAACGGAGAGCTAAAAGCAGCCATGCAATATTTTGTACAGGCATTCGGCTGTAGAAAAGCATACCCTGCAGAATACGACATGCTTATGGATATTGCCACCGAAGAATTCAGCCACTTAGAAATTGTAGGGGCAACTATTCAAATGCTTCTTACAGGAGTAAACGGTGAATTGAAAAATGCGGCAGATGAATCTGATCTAAACAAAATGTTAGATGGGAAGGCATCAAAGGAAAATTACATACACGATGCCATGATAAATCCTCATTTTTTTGTGGTAAGTGGAGGGACTCCAACCCTTACGGATAGTGTTGGAAATCCCTGGAATGCCAGTTACATTATGGGAATGGGCGACTTAACGGCCGACCTTCGTTTGAATATTGGAGCAGAAACAAGTGCGAAAATGGTCTATGAAAACTTGATGAAGTTTACGGATGATGAGTATGTAAAAGAATCGTTACGCTATCTAATGACGCGGGAAGTAGCTCACTTTCAAATGTTTCAGGCTGCCTTGGAAAGTATTCAACCCAACTTTCCTCCTGGTATTTTACAAAGCGATCCTCGATATAGCAATAAATACTTTAACATGTCTAAAGGAGAAGATTTTAAAGGACCATGGAATGAAGGGCTAAGTCCAGAGATGGGAGAAGAATGGCAATTTATTAACGACCCATTGGAACATGTTAGACAAACTAATGGCCTATTAGACGAAAAGATTGAGGGAACACCAAGAACAGAAAAATCGGTTCAAAGTGACAACAAATCTGTAAGTGCTGAACGTAAAGCCAAAGTGGATGAGGCAACACTTCCTAAAAATGGAGTAATGAGCTGGTCCGTTTACGAAGAAGAACTTGAAGCCAAAGCAACCTCAAGTGCAAATAATAACTTATAATTTATTAATCAATAATTTTTAGAAAATGGAAAATAAAAAATCGAAAACTTCTACTGCTTCTCAAAACGGAGAACAGTCAAAAAACAAAACAAATAATGCCGCTATGCAATCATCTCAATTAATGCAATTGTTTGAAGATCAATTGAAAGATATTTATTGGGCTGAAAAAGCATTAACCAAAGCAATTCCTAAGATGATAAAAAATGCCACATCCGAGGAATTGATTGATGCTTTAACAAATCATCTTGCCGAAACAGAGAACCAAATTCTTAGATTGGAACAGGTATTTGAATCCATAGATGAAAAAGCAAGTGCCAAAAAATGTGAAGCAATGGAGGGCCTAATTGAAGAGGCAGAAGAAATCATGGATTCATGTGAAGAAGGGTCTATGTGCGATGCCGGAATTATTTCTGCAGCGCAAAAGGTAGAACACTACGAAATTGCATCTTATGGAACACTTCGTCAATTCGCAGAAACATTGGGTCTGACAGATGCAGTATCATTGCTTGAAGCTACCTTGGAGGAAGAAAAAGCGGCCGATCAAAAATTATCAGAGGTAGCAATAAATGCCGTTAATGTAGAAGCAGCTCACGAAGAAGTTTAAGAGTATTTTTATGGTAAACGATTTACCGAATGTTATTTGGAGTTGCTATAACTTTATTAATGAAATTAGCCACCTTATTTAAATGGGGTGGCTTTTTTTTTAGGCTTCGAAGTCGGCACAATTCATCAAAGTACTTTAAGGTAATTTATAATCCTATACTCCTAGTTTCAAATTAATGAATCCCTATAGACTTTACTTCTAAGTTCACCTATACTATTCTATAACCTAATTTAACGAGATGAACTCTCAAGCATGTTCCGGGACCCCAAATGCTGTTCTAAACTCTTTTCTTCTCTTTCTGCTCAAAGGAATTTCCCTTCCATTTACTAGTACATTATTGCAGTTAAATCTTTCAACCTTTTCAAGATTAACTATAAACGATTTATGAATTCTTACGAATTTTTCTGGTGGCAATTGGGAAATAAAATCGGTCATAGTAGAAAGGACTATTACCCGTTCATTGACCATGATTAATTTTATATAATCCCCTAATGCCTCAATACATTCAATTTCCGACAAAATTACCTTTCTAACGCTTAGCTTGTTACGGACAAATATATGCTCCGGTTTTTCCTTTTTGATAGCTATTTGTCCATTATTATTTATTGCCTTTTTTACTGCAACAACCAGACGGTCATTGGTTATAGGTTGGGTTAGGTAATCAGTAACGCCATATTCGAAAGCCTTAATACCATAATCTGTCTTTCCTCCAATTAAAACAATCGTGGGATAACCATGCAAGGATCGAATATATTCAAACCCATTAATTACAGGTAAATCTATGGCTAAGAAAATTAGATCTATATTTATGTGTGCCTCAGGACCCGCTTCCAAGGCATCACTGTACTCAGCAACTAAATCAAGATTGGCGTGTTTGGTAATTAATTTTACCAAAGATGTCCTAGTAACCTCGGAATTTTCTATAATAATACATTTCAATTTCATTTTTTAAAGATTTTAGTAAAGGCTGGTAGGAGATGCTATAATTTAAAAAAGGAATCAACGCAATCCGATGTTGGATAATTCCTAAAATTTCAGATTTAAACTTTACTCGATCTATTTGTCTCCTGAAAGTATTCCTTTTGGAAATTCTCATTCGCTCCTTCCTTATAAAGACTTTCCAGCGTTAAGCGTGCCATTAAATAGCTCACTGTAGATTCTGCTCCCTGATTTAGGTTTACGTAACTATCTTCAAGTCCGTCATAACAACCTCCGGTACAGGGATTGTAAATAATTTGATTTAAATGATTGGATCCCAAAAACCAGTTAAATGAGGCTGTAATCTTTGCTTTGTACTCGGGCTCCTTAAAGATTTCATAAAATAAACTCAAGGCTAAAATGGTATAAGCAATATCAATAGGTTGTTCACCCCCAACTACCCTTTTATGCTGTTCATTCTCTTTATAAAGCCAGGTTTTATTGGAAATCACCTTAATATTGTGGTCCTTAAAAGTTTTTGACAAGAGAAAATCAAAAGATGATTTGGCTATTTCTTTGTAAATTCGTTTCCCTGTAGCTAACCAAGCGCACAACATAGCTTCCGGTAAAATACTATTTGCATAGGTAAAATAACTTTCAAACCACACCCAATCCCCATCAGCCTCATGCTTAAACATCTGCTCTAAACGGTTTGCCAATTCTCCAATAAGTAAAATTGTCTCCGTTGTAGGATCCTTAATGTTTTTGTAAAAAAGCCCCTTAATTATAAATGCAATTGCTCTGGTAGAGTGAATTTTGTAAACCTCGGCTAAGCCTAACTGCATTGTTTGTTCTGCTACTTTGCGTAAATGGACGTAGCTTTGGGGTAGCAGTTTTACCATGGAAATGAGATAACCCAATGCCCAAAGTGCTCTTCCATTGGAATCTGCAAGATTAACGGTTCCGTTTTGAGCTGTAAAATTTTTGTTTTTATCAACATAATTAAGAAAATAACCTTCTTTTTGAAGACAAAAATCAATAAAGTTTAAATAAATCTCTACGTATGGTAGTACTTCTTCATCACCTGTAAGTTCATAGTACTGGCACACCGCAATCATAGCTCTGGCATTGTCGTCTAATGTATAGCCGGATTCAATATCCGGTGTATTTATTTTAGAAAACTGAATAATTCCAAAATCTGTGGTCATGCGTTTTAGATGATCCAAGTTAATTGGTGGTATGGTATATCTCACCTCTATTTTCTCACTGGCAAATTCCTGAAACAATAGGGCATGTGCCACCGCAGAATTTTCCCAGGCGGTTGAAGTAATGCTATGCAAGCCGTTTAAACTTATGGTTTCTCTTAAAGAAGCATTCTCCAACAAGGAATTTACTGCATTAGATAATTGATCCGGGTTCTCAAAGTCCACTATGATTCCTGCATTATTAGCCAAAACCTCCACTGCATGCGGAATTGGAGTAGAAACTATAGGACAGCCACAACTAACCGCATAAGAGAACGTTCCGCTTACTGCTTGGTTAGGATTGTTAGACGAAAACACATACACATCTGTAAGCTGTAAATATTCTAATAGTTCCGGTAAGGGAAGAAAAGAATTAATAAATTGAACGTGATTTTCTATTTGAAGCGAGGAAACCAATTCTTTCAGAGAATCCCTATATCGCTCCCCCTGCTCCTTAACAATGGATGGATGTGTTTTTCCTATAATTAAAAACAGTACCTCCGGATGTGCTTTTATAATTTGTGGAAGTGCTTTTAAAGTTGTTTCAATGCTTTTTCCTGCGCTTAATAATCCAAAAGTGGACACCACTTTCTTGTCTTGCAAATTGAACTTTGATTTTAATGCTATTTTTTCTGTATGAGGAACCAAATGTGTTCCATGGGCTATGACCCTTATTTTAGTTTGTGCTATCCCGTAATCATCCAGAAGAATTTTCTCTGAAGACTTGGTCATAACTATAATTTGAGCGCATTCATCTACAATTTGATTTACGTGTTTTAATAACTGGTTATCCGGTTTTGGTAATACCGTATGAAAAGCAAGTATTATAGGTTTTGAAATGGAACTTAATAATTCATTAAAATCGTTCTCATGACCTTTAAAAAATCCAAATTCATGCTGAATTACCACCATTTTGATGTTGTCATCATCCATTATTTCACTGGCCAATGCAATATAGGAGTATTGAAAACTGGTATTCAATATATACTTTACCTCCTGTTTATAAACATGTTTTTCACTAATGGTCTCCAATGCGCAAACGCTTAAGGTGAACGATTCGTCAAATTTATTTTTAAGCGCATCAAGTAAATCCTGCGAATAGGTTGCCAATCCACATTCCCTGGGGGGATAGGAATTGATGAATAGAATACCCGGAAGGGCACCATTTCCATTACTTGAAAATTGAGCATTCACAGCGTTCTTTGAAAATGCCAAATCTTGTGCTGTAGACAATATGCCATTGTGTAAATTATTAGCTTTAGCTGTCATAAGTTATTTTGTTAACTAAAAGTTCTTTTAAAAGAGAAGAAAGGCTTAATGAAGCTGTAGCTATATGAGAATCAGCAGCACCGTAATAAATATAAAGCGTATCTTCTGATACCAAAGCGCCGCTTGGAAAGCAGACATTATTTACCTCTCCCTTAAGTTCCCATTCCATTTCTGGTTGAAACAAGGCATAGGGCAGCCTCGCAATTTCTACATTGGGATTATCCAGTTCCAATAAAGCAGCACATGCCGTATAAACGTATCCCTGAATGGTATCATGAACTCCGTGATAAATGACCAACCAACCTTGCTCTGTTTCTATTGGTGGGCAACCCCCGCCTATATAACTCAGCTCATGGTCGTATTTAGGAGAAAGAACAATGTGGTCTTCCAAGTGCATGAAGTAATCGCACCAAAATTCATTGGTCAGTACTTCTAAATCATGAACCGAAGTAATTTGAATTTCCGGTTTTACACGATGTAAAAAGTAAAATTTACCATTAATCTTTCTAGGGAAGAAAACAACATTCTTATCCCAAACAAATACATCCTTTCCATTCCTATGTTTAGACCTTCCCAATTTGTTAAACCGAAAATATTTCTCATGTATTTTTCCTCTGGATTCGGCCAAGCGAACAAAATTATCGTAAGTCATTTCCGGAACTAAAAGACCCAACTTTTTCCATTCCTTTAAATCAGATGAGGTAGCAAGTGCTCCCATTGCATTTACCCCATCATAGGCCGTATAAGTTAGATAATAAAGGCCTTCTATTTTTACAATACGGGGATCTTCTACCCCTTTAATTTCATACTCAGATTGCGGAAAAAGAATTGGTACGTCTAAACGATACTCCAATGAAGTCGGCGTGTCTAGTTTACAATAACCAATGGTGGAGTAGTTACCTTTACTTACCGCTCTGTAAAAAAGGTGAATGCCATTTGAATCCTGAATAACTGCAGGATTTAACACCCCCTCATTTTCAAATCCTAAGCTTGTTTTGCTCAATAAAATCCCATGTTTTTTTACCTCTACCATACCATCTTCAGAATAACTGTCAATTGCGATTTTAGCTACCAACCTATTATATAATACTGTGCTTAATCTTACTCTTTATGAAGCTGGAACAGTAAGTAGGTAAAGGTATTTAAGAGCACAAGGCCGGGCGTTATACAACTTTGGGCATATGTTACATTATTTAATGGGAAATTCATTTTGTAAAGAACAGCAAATAAGAAAGATGTAAAATTCTACCCAAATTATGTAAGGTTTTGGTATTCAACCTGTAATACCTTAGCAACAAATTAGAATAGGTCTCTTGAGAATTTTGATGCGGAGAATCAAAATGCTGGATCTATAAAAAATAATAGGTTTTATGAGAAAAATTAAACCGGATTTTCATACCGTATTATTTCTTATCATAATCGTCCTCGCAACTTTAGAGTTTAGTTATAGAGGGTACATTTTACATGGAAATTACAATAAAACCAATTCCATAGAGAACAATAAAGAGGGTTACACGGACCACAATCAGTTTAAAGATTCAAATGCAACAAAATTACTTCCAGAACATGTTCAAAAAGAACTTTTCCCGTTAACAGGTTTATTACTGTATGATGATGATCTTTTAACAGAACCAATAAATTTGGTTAGCCCCGATTTTATGCCCTTAACCAATCCTAAAGTTTCGATCCCCGTGTATTTGGGCTCAATCCAAGAAGATGATAACTTTGTTATAACAGTGGTAAAAACTCGCGGAAATTATAGTTTGAATAAGATAGATTGATTATTCAAACACTAAATAATTAAAAATACTAACCTTCTGAAAAAGCATTTGTATCTCCGCTGGCAAACGATTTCGGTAACCGATTTAAATAAATTTTTTCTTTCATGAAATTTTCCCAATATAAAATGGACATTGAACATCTTGTTAACCAATTGAAGCAAAAAGATATTACCGCATTTGAAAAACTATACGAGCACTACTCGGTTAATATCTGCGGTGCCATTTATTCCATTGTAAGAAATTCAAAGTTAGCTCAGGAATTAACCAACGATGTGTTTGTAAAAATTTGGGAAAACGCGGAATCTTATGATGTATCAAAAGGTCGCTTTTTTACATGGATTTTGAAAATTGCAAGAAACACTGCAATAGACGTAGTCCGGTCCAAAGCTTTTAAACAAGAGTCCGTTACCCAATCCTTTGACGACTACAGCTCCCATCAACTTGGAGAAAAGGGTATTCAAGATATTGCAGATACACGGGAAATTAAGGCGTTTTTACCCTTAGGAAATTTAAAACATATAGAAATAATAGATCTTATCTATTTTAAAGGATATACCCAAAAGCAAGTAGCTGATGAACTTGCTATCCCTTTAAGCACGGTTAAATCCAGAAGTAGAAATTGTCTTTCCGAATTAAGGAGTATGAGAGAGTTTCAGGAATGGATTTAAGGATACTATTCCGAATTAAAAAATACCAAGATAAAGAGGAAGAAGTGAGATGTAAATGGAAATCTGAGTTGGTCCCTATTAGACCAAAACACAACAAAACCGGAAGAGTATCAAGAGCATTGGACCATACCTGGATGGATGTGAAGGCATTCTTTTACATGATACTTATAAGGTTATGCCATGATAGGCAAATCCCACTGAAAAGGTCAGCTTCAAGAACTTTACAAAAATCTTAAAATCTCATCACCTATCTCTAGGATATACCTCCCTATCAAGTGCGTTAAATTTTGGGAGACACAGAACCATAAAAAATGAAGGATTTACGCTAATGTCAAATACCTTTGTTTTTAAAAGGGTACCCCACGGTACCCTTTTTTTTATTTAAGAATTAGTAAAAGTAAACTTTAGTCTTTTGGCCATAGAGTTTCTAACCCACTATTTGATCATTCTTGTAAATTCAAAGCGCAGTAAATGCTACAATCCCTTTAGTAACTAAACTAATAACTTAAAACGGCTTTCTACAGATATAGCCCTCATAATTTAAGAACAAAATTTGCTCTGTCAAAGGAGGTTTTTTTATAAAAAAGCGTGGCTTGTACGGCTCGTCCTAAAATTATCTTTAACTCATTATAATCACTTGATTTGGTAATGTAAATGTTAGCTCCACTATTGAAAGTGTCCTCAATATCTTTTGTGGTATTAGAGGTGGAATAGATTGCAACTGGAATCTCGTTAAAATTCATATTGCTGCGTATTTCTGCAAGACATTCCAAACCATTTTTTCGAGGCATATTTAAGTCCAGAAAAATAAGATGCGGTAAGTTCTCTGGATTGTCACTAAGATAGCTGATTAATTCCGCGCCATTATTTACAGTATTAACTGTTGTTTTAATTTTTAATTCCTCAAATGCTTCAACAAAAAGTAATCTATCTGTTTCGTCATCGTCTGCAAGAAGAATATGTACTATAGGGGATTCCATTTAATTATTTTTTAGTTATTCGGGATGAAGATGTCAAAGGTAGTGCCTTTGTTTATTTCACTTTTGGTCGTTATAACCCCGTTGTGGTTATCAATAATCTTCTTAACAATAGCAAGCCCAATTCCCGTACCGGAATATTGTTCCTTACCATGTAATTTTTGGAATACTTCAAAAATCCGTTCACTATATTCTTTTTCAAAACCTATCCCATTGTCCGAAAACGAGATATGACAATAGCTTGTATTATTGGAAAGCCCTTCCGGCGGTGTATCTCCTGTTTGAAAATTCTTGGCTTTAATAACGATATGTGGTTTTACATCCGGTCTTGAAAACTTAAGGGAATTACTGATGAGATTAATCACAAGTTGGTGAAATTGAAAGGTAATGACATTTATTTTTGCTGAGGATAGTATTTCAATCGTGGCCTGCTTTTCCTTTATATCTTCACTCAAGGTTTTCTTTACCTCATCTATAAAACTTTTAAGATCAACCCTTTCAAAATGTTGTTCTGCGGTAGATAAATGAGAAAATGCAAATAAATCTTTGATTAGCCGTTGCATGCGCTCTACAGCGTCTCTTATATTTTTAAAATATATCTTACTTTTATCACTAAGATGCTGATCATCCTTTTCCAAAATTCTTCCTGAGAATATATTTATCTTCCTTAGCGGTTCTTGTAAATCATGGCTGGTTATATAGGCAAAGGCCTCTAATTCCATGTTCATTCGCATTAATTCTTCGTTTTTAAAAAGTAATCTTTCATTTACGGCCTGCAGTTCGTTAGTACGGATAGTAACCAGATCTTCCAAACCTTTGGAATGCGCTTCATAAGTGGATAAGTTACGTTCCCGAATAGCGATTTGTTGACTAATATCAGAGGTGACACCCACCCACATTTTAATCTTTCCGTTATTATCCTTTATAGGGGATGCCCTGTTAAGATGCCACACCGCTGCACCATCTTTATCCATAAAACGAAGCTCCATTTCCGAATTAACCCCTTCATCTGAGGCTTTTTTAAAATTTTCTCGAAACTCCACCACATCCTCCGGGTGAATAAGTTTTTCATATCCCATACCTTTCAATTCTTCAAAATCCAGATCTGTAAAATCCAGCCAGTTTTGATTAAAATAAATTACATTTCCCTGAGCATCGGCATTACTTATCTTCGCAGGCATCAGATCGGCCATCATTCGAAAATGAGTCTCACTATCCCGTAATTTTTTATAAAGCAAAACCTGTTCACTTACCTCATTGGCTATGATGGCAATGCCATCAATTTCTCCAAATTTATTACGTTGTGCATGGTAG
>JBGTEN010000189.1:0-4228 GCA_041747755.1 Arenibacter sp.
TACCGGTTATGCAGTAGATGAACTACTAAAATCCTCTGTTTTTGGTGGTTCAGAAGACTTTAACCTTTGTAAATTACTCAGTGGCAGTGAGGGCACCTTGGCATTTAGTACGGAAATTACCCTTCAACTAGATGTTATCCCACCCAAACTAGCTGCAATGGTAGTTACGCACTACAGAACATTGGAAGACTGTTTGGCAGATGTTGTTCCTGTAATGAAACATCATTTACATACCTGCGAAATGATGGATAAGGTCATTTTGGACTGCACCAAAAATAACAGAGCACAATTGGTTAATCGTTTTTTTGTTGAGGGAGATCCCGCTGCGCTTCTGATGCTGGAAGTAAAATCCCATTCCGAAGAAGATCTTGAAAAACAAATCATTGAATTACTCACCACCATTGCACACTCTAATTTAAGCTATTCCAGTCCTATTCTAAAGGGCGAAGACATTAATAAGGCCATTGAGCTTAGAAAAGCGGGTTTAGGATTGCTTGGTAATATCGTTGGTGATATGAAAGCAGTTGCTTGTATAGAAGATACTGCTGTTGCTCTAAGCGATCTGAAAGATTTTATTGGGGAGTTTACCCAAATCATGAAAGACTACAATCAAGATGCTGTTTACTACGCTCATGCCGGAGCAGGAGAATTACACTTAAGACCTATTCTAAACTTAAAAAAGTCGACAGATGTTGCAATGTTTAGGTCTATAACAACAGATGTTGCTAAACTTACCAAAAAGTACAATGGCTCTTTTAGTGGTGAACATGGTGATGGGATAGTACGTGCTGAATTTATTCCTTTAATGATTGGCACCAAAAACTATGATTTATTAAAACGAATCAAATCCTATTTTGATCCCAATAACATATTTAATCCCGGAAAAATAGTTGATGCCTTTCCTATGGACGAATCTCTACGCTACGAAATAAACAGGGAAGAGCCCGAGATAAAAACGCTATTGGATTTTTCGGACAGCGAAGGCATTTTAAAAGCATCAGAAAAATGCAATGGTAGTGGGGACTGTAGAAAAACGGAGTTGATGTCGGGCACCATGTGTCCAAGTTATCATGCCACAAAAAATGAAAAAGATACTACCAGAGGCAGAGCAAATGCGTTACGGGAATTTTTGACTTCTTCAACTCAGGTGAACAAATTTAATCAACCGGAATTAAAAGAAGTTTTTGATCTCTGCCTAAGCTGTAAAGCCTGCGCTAGTGAATGCCCTAGTAATGTTGATATAGCTACTCTTAAAGCAGAATTTCAATACCAATATCAGGAGACCAACGGTTATTCAATGCGAAGTAAGTTGTTTGCCTACAACACTCAATTGAACAGATTGGGAAGCAAAATTTCTACGGTAACAAATGCCGTTTATAGTTCACCATTTTTGTCCGGGCTGGCAAAAAAATGGAGTGGAGTGGCGCGTGAAAGATCCCTTCCTAAAATATCAAGTTTTAATTTTGATAAGCACCTAAAATTAATTAAAAATCAATATAATACAGAAAATAAAAAGGTTGTTCTTTATATTGATGAATTCACTAACTATTTAGATGTTGAATTAGGAAAAGACGCAATTGAAGTCCTTACCCGTTTAGGGTATGAAGTTGAGTTATTTTATGCAGAAAGCGGAAGAACATTTCTTTCTAAAGGTTTTTTAAGGCAGGCTCAAAAGATTGCCATTGCAAATGTAGACAAGCTAAAAAAGTTTGCAGAACAAAACCTTCCGGTTATTGGTCTTGAACCATCTGCTATTCTTACGTTTAGAGATGAATACAAGCGTTTGGTGGAGGATGCTCCAGCGGCGGAGTTGGTTTCTAAAAATGCATTCTTAATAGAAGAATTTTTATCTGAGGAAATTAAGAATGGAGCGATTAACAAAAATCTGTTTACCCAGGAAGCCCGAACTATTAAAATACACAATCATTGCCACCAGAAAGCTTTGAGCAATCAAAAAGTAACATTTGATGTTTTAAATTTTCCAGAAAATTATTCCGTATCCATTATAAGTTCGGGATGCTGCGGAATGGCAGGCTCCTTTGGTTACGAAAAAGAGCATTATGTCACCAGTATGCAAATAGGGGAGTTGAAGCTTTTTCCTGCCATTCGAAAGTCTCCGGAAGAAACAATTGTCGCTGCCAACGGCACAAGCTGCAGGCATCAGATTTATGATGGAACAAAACGAAAAGCTCTGCACCCAATAACCATATTTAAAGAAGCGCTAGTCGGTTGATTCACCTTTTTCTTTAGTGTTTTTATGCGGAGTTATTTTGGCTATAAGATCATGAATGTCCATCGCCTTTATATCCTCATCCGCAAAAAAGGAAGAAAGTTTGTCATGGCTGTACCTGTATATTTTCCAACGCTTTAAAGAATACTCCAGAGCAGTTAAACTGTCTACCCAATCCCCGGAATTGAGATAGGTACACTGTCCGTTTTTATGTTCCCGTATTTCCTTTTTGGGGTGATGCGTATATCCGCAAATAGCATAATTATAGCCATTTTCAATGGCTAGGTCCACTACAGCACGCTCAAATGCATTACAATGTTTTAGGACACTTTCCTGGTTGGTCTTCATTTTTATTGATAAAGAATATCTTTCTTTACCCATTTTTAAAAATACCCACTTTGCAAATCTGTTTATTCGAATCAGCAAATCGTAACCAAAGCTACCGAACTGAATTAGCCATTTGGCATTTCGAATGGAAACGTCAAAAACATTCCCGTGAAAAAACCAGGCTTTTTTTCCATCCAATTCCAAAACCAACTTATCTACAATCTTAAAACTGCCCATGATTGTAGCGCTAAATTTTCGAATCATTTCATCATGACTGCCTGTGATATAGTAGACCTCCACACCGCTCGAGGCCATCCCAATAATTTTCTTTAAAACTTTTAAATGAGCTGCCGGAAAATACTGATCACTATATTGCCAGGCATCAATGATATCCCCGTTGAGAACAAGAATATTTGGCTGTATACTGCTCAAATAAGCTAATAATTCATCTGCGTGGCAGCCAAAGGTGCCTAAATGAACATCAGAAATAACGGCGACATCTATTTTTCTCTTTTTCAAAATTGGTATTTACACAAAAATAAACTTAAGAGTATAAATTTTGCATCAAATGGAGGTCATCATTATGTGATATTAAAGTTAAGTTTGTATTAGCCCAATACAGGCACTATTAAGCGGCTATTATGGCGGATGTAAATTTTTGTTTCTCTAATTTAAAAATTACCTTTGATTTAAATACAAAAGGATGGCAGGCAACACTTTCGGAAATCTTTTTAGAATAACAACTTTTGGAGAATCTCATGGTAACGCCATTGGCGGTGTGTTAGATGGTTGTCCTCCGGGAATTGCTATAAATTTAGAGGAAATACAAAAAGACCTTGATAGAAGAAAACCGGGACAATCCGCCATTGTCACGCAACGCAAAGAACCGGATGAAGTAGAGTTTTATTCCGGAATATTTGAGGGCAAGACTACCGGGACCCCAATAGGTTTTGCCATACACAATACCAATCAGAAATCTCAAGATTATTCCCATATTAAAGACTCTTACCGTCCTTCGCATGCAGATTATGTTTATGACCAAAAGTATGGCTTCCGAGATTATAGAGGTGGCGGAAGAAGTTCTGCAAGAGAAACCGCCAGTAGGGTAGTGGCAGGCGCCATTGCAAAACAGTTCTTAAAAAATATTAAAATAAATGCCTTTGTTTCTCAGGTAGGAACAATCCGCTTGGATAAAGACTACACGGAACTTGACTTTTCGTTAATTGAATCCAATCCCGTGCGTTGCCCCGACTTAGACATAGCTGCCCAAATGGAAGCGCATATTAAAGAAATCAAAAAGCAGGGAGATACCATAGGGGGAATTATTACCTGTGTTATTCAAAATGTACCAATTGGTCTTGGCGAACCGGTTTTTGACAAGTTACATGCAGAGTTAGGTAAGGCTATGCTCTCCATTAATGCGGTAAAAGGGTTTGAATACGGTAGCGGATTTGAAGGAATTAAAATGAAAGGGAGTGAGCATAACGACCAGTTTAATACCGATGGTTCTACAAAGACCAATCATAGCGGCGGGATTCAAGGAGGTATTAGCAATGGTATGGATATCTATTTTAATGTAGCTTTTAAACCTGTGGCAACCGTGATACAAGCTTATGAGACAATTGACAAAGGTGGAAATATAGTAACTGCTCAGGGCAAAGGACGCCATGA
>JBGTEN010000190.1:0-20503 GCA_041747755.1 Arenibacter sp.
CTTTAACGAAGTAGCATACACCTTTCCGGAACTCCAAAGTACGGCCTTTCCCGGAAACAACGACATTACTCACAACCTTCGGCTTGCTAATGCCTACGATGACGCACATTGGCAATTTTCATTAGGATGGAGCTATAGAACGGGTAGTCCCTTTACCACAGTTACAGATTTTGATTCAAATACAAACCGAATCAACTATGCATCCATCAACAGTGAGCGTTTACCTGACTACCATCGTTTGGATGCTTCTGCCTTGTATAAATTTGCTATTTCTTCAGGAGGTTTTCGTGGCGAATTAGGAGCTTCTGTTAAAAATATATACTCCAGAAGGGTGCCAATTTCTGTTTTTTACAGGTTAGATACCAATCTCACTACAGGAAATACGGAGCTTAACCAAATACAACAGTTATCGCAGGGATTGACACCAAACTTTGTGTTGCGATTTTATTTTTAGAAGTCCCGCCGCTCAACAAAATTTAAAAGTGCATTTGTTTCTAAGAAGGCCTGTAAAAACCAAAACCCTAATTATCATAAGATTATCCGGGTTTTTAGTACCTTGGGTGGGAATCGAACCCACACTCGTTAGAACTGGATTTTGAATCCAGCGCGTCTACCAATTCCGCCACCAAGGCATTAACTTTCAATTCCAATTCGCCTGCTTAATGGAAGACAGGTTTCACTATTTCGTTACTCGATTATCTTACTTTTTACTGTCCCTAATCTGTCGGAGTTTTTCTTTACCAATTCCCGACTTCCAATACTTTTCTCTTATTCTTGCTTTTGTCCTGTCTTCACAAGTTTCAGTAAATATCAATTCATAAGGCAAATACGGCTTGGTAGTCTTTTCTCTACCAGTATTATGTCTGGTTATTCTTTCCTCCAAATTCTTCGTCATCCCAACGTAAATATAATTCATCTTGAGACTAGAAATAGCGTAAACCCAATACATTTTTCAAAATTTCAATCCAAGCGCGCCTGCCTGTCGGTAGTCAGGCCTGCCTGTCGGCAGACAGGTTTACCATCCCGAAGCTATCGGGACCGCCACCAAGGCTTATAGAGGGAGGCAAAATTAAAAAATATTTTTGTTGTTTCGCCCAAAAATAAAAAGATTTATCCTTTAGCAAGCCAAATAAATTTCTAAATTTGCACCTCCTTAGACCAAAGGGTTGTCAATAAACTAGTTAACAACGCATTAAGTATGTCCTATTCTACTCCGGAACCCAAGATCTTTGCCTGTACGCAAAGTGCTGTTTTGGCGCAAAAGATTGCAAAATCTTTTGGTTCTGAATTGGGCAAAGTAAGCTTTTCCAGATATAGTGATGGAGAATTTCAACCTTCTTTTGAAGAGTCGGTACGGGGAGCACGGGTTTTTATTATAGGCTCTACCAATCCGAGTTCCGAAAACCTCATGGAAATGCTGTTGATGCTGGATGCAGCCAAAAGGGCTTCAGCGCGTCACATCACGGCGGTTATGCCTTATTTCGGCTGGGCAAGACAAGATCGCAAGGATAAACCGAGAGTTCCCATAGCTGCTAAATTAGTGGCAAAAATGCTAGAAGCTGCCGGTGCAACCCGTATAATAACCATGGATTTGCATGCAGATCAGATTCAGGGATTTTTTGAAAAACCCGTAGATCATTTATTTGCGTCTACCTTGTTCCTTCCTTATTTACAAAATTTAAATCTGGAGAATTTAACCATTGCCTCCCCCGATATGGGAGGTTCTAAGAGAGCCTATGCCTATTCCAAAGCATTGGAATGTGATGTGGTAATTTGTTACAAGCAAAGAGAAAAAGCTAACGTCATATCGGTAATGGAACTTATTGGTGATGTGCAAGGCAAAAATGTGGTGTTGGTAGATGATATGGTTGATACGGCAGGGACACTAACCAAAGCCGCAGACCTAATGATAGAACGAGGTGCCATAAGCGTAAGAGCTATTACTACACATGGTCTGCTATCAGGAGATGCCTACGATAAAATAGAGAAATCTAAATTGTCTGAATTGATTATTACAGATTCTATTCCGACCAGAAAGGACAGTGCCAAAGTGAAAGTATTGAGCTGCGCAGATTTATTTGCCGATGTTATGCACCGAGTACACCATAACACATCTATAAGTTCTAAATTTTTAATGTAGTCTTTAAAAGAAATACCCATAATTAATATAAATAGTTAAATAAAAACAATGAAATCAATTACAATCAAAGGATCAGAAAGAGAAAGCGTGGGCAAAAAAGCAGCAAAAGCCCTACGTAATGCTGGAAAGGTTCCTTGCGTACTGTACGGAGGGGAAAAACCATTACACTTTTCAGCAGATGAATCATCATTTAAAGATTTAGTGTACACTCCAAACGCACATACTGCAATAATTGATTTGGAAGGTGGTACAAAATTGAATGCGGTATTGCAAGACATCCAATTTCACCCAGTGTCAGATCAAATCGTACATGCAGATTTTTACCAATTATTTAAGGATAAAGCAGTAACCATGGATATTCCGGTACAACTGGAAGGAAATTCTCCCGGGGTTAGAAACGGTGGTCGACTCTTATTCAGAAAAAGAAAACTTACTATTAAAGCATTACCGGATAATCTTCCTGATTTTTTTACAGTGAATATCTCTAAGTTAAAGATTGGTGGCCATATTGCCGTTGCATCCTTGATAAATAAAGATTTTACCATTTTACATCCTGATAGCACCGTTGTAGTGCAGGTAAAAGCAGCACGTAATGCAGTTGTTGCTGATGATGAAGAGGAAGCAGGGGACGAGGTTTCTGCAGAAACAGTGAACACTGGAGCAGAAGAAACAACTCCAACCAACGAGTAAACTTTATAAAAATGATCTAAAAAGCATCCGTCGGTTGACGGATGCTTTTGTATTTTTAAGGAATTAAAATTAGCACATGTTCAAATTCCTAAAATCTATTTTAAAAAGCAGCGTATTAGATTCTGAAGAAACAGATACTATGAAGAAGTTTTTAATTATTGGTCTTGGTAATATTGGTGTGGAATATAAAGAAACCAGACACAATATTGGTTTTAAAGTGGCCGACGCGTTGTCAGAGCATTTCAATTTTAACTTTGAAACCCAAAAATTAGGTGATGTAGGTTATTTTAAAATTAAAGGAAAAACCATAGTTGCTCTTAAGCCCTCTACGTACATGAATCTCAGCGGAAAGGCTCTCAAATTTTGGATGGAAAAAGAAAACATTCCTCTCGAAAATATTTTAGTGATTACAGATGATCTTAACCTGGCCTTCGGTACATTACGCTTAAAAACAAAAGGCAGTGATGGTGGCCATAACGGACTTAAAGATATCCAGAGTGTCCTGCACACCACCAACTATAACAGGCTACGTTTTGGAGTTGGCGCTAATTTTTCTCCAGGCAAACAAGTAGATTATGTCTTGAGCGAATGGAATGCGGAGGAAAAAAGTATCTTACCGGAACGATTAGAAAAATGTACTTCTTTAGTCACTTCTTTTGTACTTAATGGCGTTACCAATACTATGAATTTATACAATGGCACTTAATATTAAAACACCCTGAATTCATAGACCCCGGAATCAGAACTATTTCCTTCTCTATCTTCCGTAATAACCCGCCAATAGTAAATAGTCTGCGAACTAACACTAACCCTTAACTGAGACGAAGACGCTGCATTGGATGCAACTAAGTTTTCAGGCGGATTGCTGGTAGAAAAATAGACTTGATAACCTGTTATGTCATTATCTACATCTGCTCCATTCCAATTAAGCAACACCTCGTTATTAATATCTTTGGAAACCGACTCCCCGGATTTTGGTGCTATCACCTCGGCAGGAAAAGGGGGATATGTAGTCTGGAATCCTGCATTATAAAACAGCCATGTTTCACTTCTAGCGGTCTGGGTAATAGCAGAAGTTCTAGAGGTTACTGTCCAAGAATATGGTGCTCCTTTTAGTAGCGGTAATTTTGCCGATGTAGTTGATACGCTAATAGTTTGCGTAATGTTAGCTTCTAAATTCGTTGCTCGCAACTCATAGGTTTCTGCCCCTTTTGCCTCAGACCACCTGAATTCTACCAGACTTGTATTGGCCAAATTGGTGTTCTCTCCCGTAGTACATTCAGAATTCCGTAATGGAAATAGTAAAATTGCTCCTTCCGGTGGTTTAGGAGAATCTTTGCCACATCCCAATACAATAAGAAGTATAAGAACTATTGAAAATCTTTTCATTCCTTTAATACTTTATAGGTTCCTTGAATTTGCTGCCCATTAACTTTTATAACGTATAAACCTGAGGATAATCCTGTAAAATCCAGCGTAATCTCGTTACCATTTACCATATGGCTTTCTTTTCTAATTAGCTCTCCGTTTAAACCATAAATTGTTACTGCTATTACTTCGCTAATTGAGTTGCCTAAAATTAATTTTGCTACATCTTTAATCGGATTGGGATATACCATTGCCTCTTCCTCAACAAAAAGAACTTCCTCATACAAGCCCTGGCACTGTATATCTGTATACACTTTTAAGCTGTTTCTGCCATTCTTCAAAGCCAAAACAATTTCCGATTCTTGGGTTTGTACTATTAGATCGTTCAATTCTAAGTAATAAAGTTTACCTCCGGATAAACCAATTGTAGCACTTTTATTTTCTAACGACAAAGCTGTCAAAATACCCAAAGGATCCGGCTCATTAATAGTTACCTCAATACAAAATTCTTCGTATACCTTTGTTCCTTCTGTGCCAACAATACAAACGGAATAGGATCCTGCTCCAAGGTTAGCTGCGTTATAGCTGGCAGTAAAATTTCCGCTGATTGTACTCCCATTGCCAACAATCGTAACGATATAATTTAATGGTTCTACTGCAGAAATGGCAATGACTCCGTCATTGGCACTACGGCAAGATTCGCTCTGAAGAGTGACACTAAAATTGTTAAAAGGCAATCTGTAAACGGGACATCCCTGCAGATTAACCTCAGTTCCGGGTGGCGTACCCAGGCACAAATCGTCCCCGTCATCAAATACCCCGTCGCCATCTGCGTCCGGTCTAAAATTACCTTCCACACAAATTTCGAGAGAAAAAGAATTGAGAACGCCACCGTCTGCTGGAGCGGTATCCAAAATTTCCAAAACCCATTCGCCTAGAGTAGATTCTCCATTAAAAGATGCTAAAGAGCCCAAAGGTCGCACCGTGCCACTGATAGCGGGATTATTTCCGCAGCTTATGGCTGCACCTGCGTCATCAAAAATGGCATTTAGATTCCTTGACTCTCCACAAGAATTTGATATTAGCGTAACCTTAGTGCCTGCCGGGGAAATTAAATTTACCACTAAATCAGACAAAAAAGTGTGGTCAATATCTAAAGAAACATTGATATCTGTAATAATTCTATCGTCTATAACTGCAATTCGGGAAAATATCGTAGGCGTCCCAACAGTAGAAATAGTTAAAGGCGGATCTTTTGAAGTAACTGTTTTACAATTTATTTCAATGGTACTAAAACTCAGAGGCTGTCCAAAAACACCTTCTCCACAACTATTCTTAGGCTTTACCCTCCAGAAATAGGTGGTGTTTTGTTCTAACCTTTCAGGTAAATAAGAATTAAATAGGACTGAGGCCGATTCAACAATTGTTGTAAAAGCCATATCTGTTGCTATTTCAACATCATAAGCGGAGTACAACGGACTAAATTCCCATTCCAATTGTTGTCTCAAAGGAACCGCTGTAGCATCATTAACCGGTAACAGTAACTGGACGGGTTCAAATACAGTAGTATTTATATTAAGTTGAATAATCACTTCCTTTGTGACAGTGCCTGAGGTGGCTTGGATACTAATAGGATAAATCCCCGGAGCAAGACTCTCAATATTCGAAAATGTAACCGCTACAGGAGTATTATTGGCTACTGCCGTTTCAGGGGAAAAGGAGATGGCTAAGCCGGGAGGTAAATCTGTTGCGCTAAAATTAACCTGTTCACTAAAACCGGTATAGGTTTCATAGGTGAATGGCACAACAAAATCATCTGTGCTACAGATGTCATACCGCAAATCATTAAAATTTAGGACAATCTCGGACGATTCAATTACAAAATCAGCGGAATTGACAGCTAAAAAAATATTGTCACTTGCAATAACCATAATTCTCGCAGAGGTAGTACTAATTCCTGAAAGTAATACCTCATGACTTCCATCATTTGGCACATCTTCTGCTAAAATAATTGGGAATGTAAGTCCGCCATTTACCGAAAGTCGTATGTCCACGGTTTGTGCATTTATGGGGGCTTTTTCAGTATTTGCTACATCCCAGATAACGGTTTGAATTGATCCTGCCGTATAAACCTCATCGGAGGATTGGGAAGTAACCAAAAAGGGACCTGCATTATTAATAACTCTAATATTAACCAAATCTGAAACCACCTGACCCCCACCATTGGCATTGTCTCTTACCGTAAGGGCAAAATTTAGTTCACGTTCTATATCAGATACGGTTTCCCAAGCGGAATTCTTGGCAGGATTAACCTGTGTTAAATTTCCCTGGACCACTCTTGACAAAAGGGGAAAGTAGCGTTGACTACTAGTTGTAGGTCTCAAAGATCTAAAATTTGCTCCGCTTGCACGTGTAGGTCCAAAAGTAGACTGGGTAACTACCCCATCATCTATTTGCTCCCAAGTATAGGTTAGTACATCGTCCACATCAGGGTCTTCTGCAGTACCCGTTAACACAAAAGCAGTTGATCTGGGAATGACAAAGTTGCCTGACGGACTAATGACAGGGGCATTACTAAGTATTGGAGCTACTTCTCCACAACTTACAGTCGACAAATATTCAGTTATTTGAGAAATACTATAGTAATGAAAATAATCATCTCCATTGGAGGCTACGTCATTTACTCCGGTTATGCCTGCATATCCCATTATTGTAGTACCACTTCCCGGCTCTGCTTGCACAAAAGTACCTTCGGACTCAAATGACCAAGTATGGTTAGCGCCAAACTGATGCCCAAGTTCATGAGCAACAAAATCCAAATCATAGGCGTCCCCTTCCGGATTACGACTTGATGAGAAGGCACTTCCCTTGAGGTTATCAATACAAACAGATCCAATTGCCCCGGCATTTCCACCATTTTCTGCTTCATGAAATAGGTGTCCAACATCATAGTTTGCTTCCCCTATGATACTGGTTAGTGTACTCTGCACTTGTGTATTAAGATTCCCGGAATAGGGATCTGTCAGCGAATTCGTAAAAATAACAGCATCTGTATTTTCTACCAATTCTAAGGTAACTCCTAAATCAGTCTCAAAAACAGCATTAACTCTTGTAATAGTCGCATTAATAGCTGCAAGGGCGTCCTCTACTCCTCCTCCGTGATAAGTAGTATATTCTCCGGAGGCAGAAACTGCAATTCTAAACTTTCGCAATACCCGATCTTCTGCAAGCTTTAAAGCAGAAGCTGCACTAGATTTTTGAACTGCTATTTGCGTAGCACATAGGAAATCATCCTCTTTGGAATTAAAAGAATCCCTTGTATACACCACATAAGCATCTCCCCCTTTACTCGACTTTTGCATAAATGTATTCCTTCTTTTATCGGAATGCCTAATCATACTTTGAATTCCATGAGGAGACACACTAAAACTTATTTTATCCCCTGAGTTTTGAAGACCAAAGCCGGAATACGACTTTATTTGAGGATACCGAGCTGCCAACGAAGGAGCCATAAGGCTTGTCTCCTTAACCCGAAAGGCTAAAATTTGTCCGTTTTCATCCGGAAAATAAACAATGGTATAGTCCTCCTTAATTCCTTTGGAGGTCTGTAATTGTTTCGTTAGCCCTTCTTCTTTTAAAGAAAATAGTTGTGCTTTGTTAAAATCTACATGTTGTAAAGAAGAACTAATAGGTTTATTTTGCGATAATCCTCTTTGCCAGTAACCAGCTTGTGAAAACCCGTAAAAGGAAATAAATAGTGCGGTAATTGCAAAAACAAGCCGTAATTTTGTAACCATAAAGGCAATTTAGAACAACATCAAATATAAGCCTTTTTATTTTTTATTTTAGTGATAACAGTTCAAGGCATATCCAAATACGACAAAACTTTTTCTACTGTCATTACTATTGGCACCTTTGATGGCGTACATATAGGTCACAGAAAAATTCTGGGCCGATTAATTAATGAGGCCAAAGGTAAAGGACTTAAATCTACTGTACTTACTTTTTTTCCGCATCCAAGAATGGTACTTCAAAAAGATTCGGATATTAAACTGCTGAACACCATTGAGGAGAAAACAAAAATCTTAGCAGAAATGGGACTGGATTGCCTCATAATCCATCCCTTTACCAAAGAATTCTCCCGTTTGACTGCTAGTGAATTCGTGAGGAATATTTTAGTAGATGGTTTAAGGACAAAGAAAATAATCATTGGATACGATCATAGATTTGGCCGTAACAGAAATGCCGATATTACAGACCTAAAGGAATTTGGAAGTCTCTTAGGGTTTGATGTAGAAGAAATATCTGCCCAGGAAATAAATGAAGTTTCCGTCAGTTCTACAAAGATTAGACTGGCTCTGGATAATGGTGATATAAAAATGGCAAACAGTTTTTTAGGGTACCATTTTATGCTAACAGGAACAGTAGTTAAAGGAAAGGGTCTTGGGAGGAAGATTGATTTTCCTACGGCTAATCTTTTTATTGAAGAAAACTATAAGTTAATTCCAAAAAATGGTGTGTATTTAGTTCAGGCAACGCTAGAAAATACCAAGGTTTTTGGCATGATGAATATTGGATACAATCCCACAGTCTCCGGAATTGATAAAAGTATTGAAGTCCATTTTTTTAACTTTAATGCGGATCTTTATGGCAGACATATTCAGATTGATGTACTGGATCGACTTCGAGATGAACAAAAATTTGAATCAATTGAAGCATTAAAAGCGCAATTGTATAAAGACAAAGAAACTTCCATGGCTTTAATTCAAAACTAAATGCTTAACCGTTTTCTCTTTACCAGAATAGATAATGCCCCTTTAATCATTTTTAGGGTATTTTTCGGAATTTTGGTGAGCTTGGAATGTTATGGCGCTATCCTCACGGGATGGGTGAAAAGAACTTTGGTAGAGCCCCAATTTACATTTACTTTTATTGGTTTTGAATGGCTACAGCCTTTACCGGGAATAGGGATGTACCTTTATTTCTTTCTGATGGGCACGTTAGGAGTTTGCATTGCCATTGGCTATAAATACAGGTTTAGTGCTTTTTCCTTTTTAGTGCTTTGGACAATGGTTTACTTAATGCAAAAATCTTCTTATAACAACCATTATTATTTATTAATCTTGATAGCCGGCTTTATGGCTTGTTTTCCTGCAAACAAGAATTTTTCTATAGACGTAAAACAAAATCCAGCCTTGCGATCTTATACCATGTACAGCTGTATTAAATGGATTATTGTAGCACAATTATTTATTGTCTACACCTATGCATCTGTTGCCAAATTGTATGGAGATTGGCTGGACTTTGGGATTATTAAAATATTAATGCTGGGCAAGGCCGACTATTATATTATTGGAGGGCTGCTGCAAAGTGAAACGCTACATATGTTTATAGGCATTCTGGGTATACTTTTCGACCTATTAATTGTTCCTGCCCTTTTGTGGAAACCCACCAGAAAATTAGCCTTTTTTGCCTCCATATTCTTCCATCTATTTAATTCTATTGTATTCCAAATTGGGATTTTTCCCTATTTATCTCTGGCATTTACCGTTTTCTTTTTTGAACCGGAAACTATCCGCCGTATATTCTTGAAACACAAAACCCCTTTTATACAAAAAAAAGTGTTAGTTCCGAGCTATAAGAACATACTGCTAGTGGTAATAGGATCCTATTTTTTAGTACAACTGGTACTTCCCTTACGGCATCATTTTATTCCGGATGATGTCCTTTGGACAGAGGAAGGTCATCGAATGAGTTGGCGTATGATGCTAAGAACCAAGTCCGGAAACACCCAATTTTATATAATTGAGGAAGGTACTGATCAAAAGATTAAAGTAAATCTAAAAGATTACCTCACACCTAAACAAATGGCAAAGGTTAGCGCTTATCCTGACTTTATCTGGCAATTTGCTCAATACTTAAAGAAACAATATGCAAGGCAAGGCAAAATTATTTCTGTCTTTGTAGATTCAGAAATAAGTGTTAATGGCAAACCCTACCGGAAATTCATTGATCCCACAGTAGATTTAGCCCGTGCTCCATGGCATCATTTTAAGCATAATGACTGGATATTACCTTCGAAAACCGAAGAAAAGAAGTAACCTTTTTCAGGATAGTTTTTCTTTTTGCACATCTCTAAAATTTTATTACGCGCTGGCACAATTGTAAGGGCATCCCCCAAGGGTCCCTTAGCATAATCAAATGACTCCCATCTGCTTTTTTTATTTCCTCAAAAAATAAAGCGCCTTTCTGCTGTAGACGCTCACTATCTTCCAAAGCATTTTCAGAAACAAAGGCTACATGAAAGGTAAGCGGATGCTGCAAATCAAACTTAGTAATTGTCTCATCGGGTCGGTGGTACAATTTTAGAATAACCCTATTGGTAGAATCTGCAAGAAAGGTCATAAAAGGAGGTTCTTTTTGCACGCTACGGATTGTTAACCCTAAATTTTCTTTGTACCAAAGAACTCTTTCTTCTACATTAGTCACATTAATTGCAAAATGTTCAAAAACCATCAGTATTTTCTTTTTTAATACATCAATCCTAAATATATAACTTAAATCCCAAGATTAACTTAAATTTGCCTCCATAAAAACCAAAACCAATGTTGCAATTACAGGCTTTAAGGGAAAACACAGATGGCATCATTAATGCCCTTAAAAAGCGAAATATTGATGCTGCCGCTCTTATTGAAGAAGTGCTTACTTTGGATGAAAAGCGACGGGCTGTACAAACTAAATTAGATGCAACCCTGGCTGAGTTAAACAAACTTTCTAAGGAAATTGGTTATTTGTTTAAAAGCGGAAAAACGCAAGAAGCCAATACCTTAAAAGAGCAGACCGGAAGCTTAAAAGAGATTTCTAAAGAACTAAACGATGACCTTAATAGAACAGCCGAAACGCTTCAAAGTAAGCTCTATCAAATTCCCAACACCCCACATGCAACAGTACCCTTCGGAAAAACCCCTGAAGAGAATGAAGAGGTTTATAAAGAGGGTGCTATTCCGCAATTAAGTGCAAATGCACTGCCTCACTGGGAGTTGGCAAAAAAGTATGACATTATTGATTTTGAGTTAGGAGTGAAGATAACAGGAGCAGGATTTCCGGTTTATAAAGGCAAAGGGGCCAAATTACAACGAGCGTTGATTAACTATTTCCTTGATAAAAATACGGCCGCAGGTTATACTGAGGTTCAAGTACCGCATCTTGTAAACGAAACTTCGGGGTATGGAACGGGACAATTACCGGATAAAGAAGGCCAAATGTATCATGTTGGCGAAGACGATCTTTATTTAATTCCTACCGCTGAAGTTCCGGTTACTAATTTATATAGGGATGTGCTATTAAATGAAACTGATTTTCCTATTTGCCATACTGCCTACACCCCTTGTTTTAGAAGAGAAGCAGGAAGCTATGGGGCTCATGTACGCGGACTTAACCGTCTACATCAATTTGACAAAGTTGAAATTGTTCGGATTGAACATCCCAACCACTCCTATGTTGCCTTGGAAGGAATGGTAGCACACGTGAAGGGTATTCTAAAAGAGCTAAATCTGCCATACAGAATATTACGTCTCTGTGGTGGAGACATGGGCTTTACCTCTGCCCTAACCTATGATTTTGAAGTTTTTTCCACAGCCCAAGACCGCTGGTTGGAGATTAGTTCTGTTTCTAATTTTGAAACTTTTCAGGCCAATCGTTTAAAACTAAGATATAAGGATTCGTCCGGTAAAAACCAATTAGCACATACGCTAAATGGCAGCTCATTAGCCCTTCCCAGAGTTCTAGCTGGTATTTTAGAAAATTATCAAACTCCAGAGGGTATTGTCATTCCAAAAGTTTTAGTGCCTTATTGTGGTTTTGATAGCATTAGTTAAATAGGAGTACTCAGTAATGAGAATTCAGAATTTAAGATTTTGTAATTGAAGTTGATACTTGAGCTTGTATTTAATTTTGAGTTTAAACTTGTAATTTAAATTTCATTTTTGTCTATTGTAGAATTCTTTAATATTCCCTTAAGAGCTACTTCCCGCATTCTCCGTATCTTTGATAAAAAAGTAAGCTTGAGGCTATTCTTATTCTTTATTGCGTTTTGCTGTGTTCAGTTGGCCTTTTCACAGGAGGACTTTCTGGCAAAACAATACTATAATGACGGTGCTTATGATAAAGCTGTTGTTTTTTATGAAAAGCTGGTTGCTAAAAATCCGCGGAGAACAGATTATGCCGAAGAACTAGTTGCTTGTTACCAACAACTGGAACGTTATAAGGAAGCAGAAGAATTTTTACTAAAAAAGACAAAAGAAAATAATTCCTCTCCGCTAATGCTCATAGAGCTGGGACGTAACTATACACTGCAAAATAATCCTACAAAGGCTAATGAATTTTATGAAATAGCCTTATCTGCAGTAAAGGATAACCCCAATTTTGGTTATGCCATAGGATTTCATTTTCAGAAATATGTTCTGTTGGATTATGCTATAAAAGCCTATACCATGGCTATGGAGTTCAACCCACAACTCGACTATAATTTTCAACTGGCACGTATTTATGGGGAACAGGGCAATATTGAAAAAATGTATGAGTCCTATCTAACCATACTTTCAGAAGGAAAATCCTCTCCCTCCAATGTACTGCGAAATATTAATGATTTTATTACTTCTGATGCGGAAAATGAAAACAATATTAAACTCAAAAAAATACTGCTCCAAAATGCCCAGAAAGATTCGGATATTCTTTGGAACGAGCTTTTGAGTTGGCTTTTTGTTCAGCAAAAAGAATTTAATAGTGCTTTTGCTCAGGAAAAAGCGATTTTCAAGAGAGCTACGGAAAATACCATATACCGCTTAGAAAGCTTGGGCGATTTGGCTTTGGAAAATGATCAAATTGCTGTTGCTAAAAGTGTCTTTGACTATATTATGACTAACAGCGAGGATGATATAGTAAATCTTAACGCACAACTAAAACTAATTGAAATAGAATTAATAACGGCAAACGACAAAAAGCATCTTGAAATACAAAAAACATTTGAAAATTTAATTCAAGTGCATGGTTATCAAAATGAGACGCTGCAGTTACAAATTGCCTATGCCAATTTCCTTACTTTTCAAAAAAATTCCCCGGAACCTGCTATTGCCACATTAAAAAAATGTTTAGAACTTCCTCTAAATCGGTTTGGTGAAGCCCAAATAAAAATGGTCTTGGGTGATATTTTGGTGTACGACCAAAAATTTAATCAGGCACTTATCTATTTCTCTCAAATACAAAAGGATTTAAAAAATGATGTACTGGGTCAAGATGCCCGTTTTAAAGTAGCTCAGACTAGTTTTTATAAAGGCGATTTTGACTGGGCCCTTACCCAATTAAAAGTGCTCCGTAGTTCCACATCACAACTTATTGCCAATGATGCCATGCAATTAAGCCTCCTAATTTCTGATAATTCTCTGGAAGATTCTACCCAAACAGCATTGAGAAAATATGCCCGGGCAGATTTACTGGCCTATCAAAACAAAACCAAAGAAGCTATTGCCCTTTTTGATGATATTCTCCTAAATCATAAAGGTGAAAAAATTGAGGATGAAGCGCTTTTAAGACAGGGTGAACTTCTTGAAAAAGTAAAAGACTACAATGCTGCGGCATTAAATTACCAAAAAATTATTACGTTCTATTCCAATGATATTTTGGCGGACGATGCTCATTTTGCCTTGGCAGAACTATACAAGAATAGGCTTAATCTCCCGGACAAGGCAAAAGAACATTATGAAAAAATACTCTATAATTATCAGGATAGTTATTTTTTTCCGGAGGCCAGAAGAAATTACAGACTCTTACGTGGTGATGCTATAAACTGAAAAGGTTTTATGTCGAAGGTACAAAGTACAAAGTCTGAGGAAGTTCAGGCACAAATCCAGGGGTCAAGTACAATAGTAAGTGCCAAATAAATAAGCGTATAAACAAATAAACAGATAAACTCTAACTTATAAAGCAGGAGAATGGAGTTTAACTTTCGACCTTAGCCATTTAGACACAAAATGTATATCTATAACGTCACAATAAATATTGAAGAAGAAGTCCATGACCAATGGCTGACATGGATGCAAGATGTCCATATTCCCGAAGTGCTTGCAACTGGTAAATTTATTCAAGCCAGAATGTGCAGAGTCCTAGTCGAGGAGGAAATGGGAGGCCTTACCTATTCCATTCAATATTTTGCTGAGAATAAAGAAACATTAAACGCTTATTACCTAGAAGATGCTCCCCGTTTAAGACAGGCATTGATAACCCTGTTTGCCGGTAAATTTGTGGCATTCCGAACAGAATTAGAAGTGATAAGCGAGCATTAATGAAACAATTAAATGGCTATGATGAACATTTTTGCTTATGGCACTTTGCAGGACGAACAGATACAAATAGCACTATTTAAAAGAAAATTGAAAGGGAGACCGGATACGCTCTTAGGTTATGAAATTGCGGAAGAAAAATTAGCCGGACTTTATCCTGTAGTTTTCAGGTCGCCCAATACCGTAACCAGCTTGTCAGGAATGGTTTATGAATTAACCAATGCCGACCTTGAAATAGCAGATGATTACGAAGGCGACGACTACCAAAGAATTGAAGTGGTTTTGAACTCCGGAACCAGAGCTTGGGTATATATTGGAAAATCCCAATAAACAGCCTTATTTTAAAGGAGATATCCCTAAATTGCAAGTCTTTTAATTTCCTTCCTGTATGTCCAAAAAGAATAAGAAAATTGGTGATTTCCCTAAAAAGAAAAAATATTGGAAGGAAGAAAGCCCAGTGAAAGCAAAAAAACATCTTGGGCAGCACTTTCTTACCGATGAAGATATTGCCCAGCAGATTGCAAACACCTTATCCTTAAACGGATATAGAAATGTGATTGAAATAGGTCCGGGAACCGGAGTATTAACCAAATATTTATTACTTAGAAATCTGGATTTGGTAGCCATGGATTTGGATGCCGATTCCATTATTTATCTTAACCATAGTTTTCCTCTGGAACATCCCAATATTTTACAACATAGTGGAACCTTTAAGGTGGTGGAGGCAGATTTTTTAAATTTCGATCTTTCAAGCCTCTTTGGAGAGGAACAATTTGCCATTACCGGCAATTTTCCCTACAACATCTCTACACAAATTGTTTTTAAATTACTAGAATTGAAAAAATACATTCCGGAATTCTCAGGCATGTTTCAAAAAGAAGTTGCTCAACGAATATGCGAAAAAGAGGGTAGTAAAGCATATGGGATACTTTCTGTTTTGGTGCAGGCGTATTATGATGCCGAGTATTTATTCACTGTGCAACCACAGGTCTTTAATCCGCCACCAAAAGTGCAGTCCGGCGTGCTGCGTCTAATCCGTAAAAAGAGCTTAGATCTGGGTTGTGATGAACGCCTTTTCTTTAAGGTTGTTAAAGCAGCGTTTAATCAACGTAGAAAGACAATTCGTAACAGTTTAAAAACATTTGATCTTTCTGATATTCTAAAAGAAGACGCTATCTTTGACCTGCGTCCGGAGCAGCTCTCCGTGCAGGATTTTATTGCCTTGACCAAGAAGATAGCGCATGATACCGTTTAAATTAACAGACGAGCTTATAGCTGATATTGAACAGCTTATCGAAAACCAAAAGGATCAGGAACTTCTGACTCTTTTGCAAGACGTACATTATGCGGATATCGCAGAGGTAATTAATGAACTTAATGAGGATGAGGCTACTTATCTTATTAAACTCCTGGATAGTGATAAAACTTCTGATGTACTTACAGAGCTGGATGAAGATGTTCGGGAAAGCATTCTTAGAAATCTTTCTGCAAAGGAAATTGCCAATGAGCTTGGAGAGCTAGATACAGATGATGCCGCAGATATAATTGCTGAACTTCCAAGAGGAATGGTTCAGGAAGTAATCTCCGAAATCGAGGATAGGGAACATGCAAAGGATATTGTGGACTTATTGCGCTATGATGAAAACTCTGCAGGGGGTCTCATGGCTAAAGAATTGGTTAAAGTAAATGAAAACTGGAACGTGCTTACCTGTGTAAAGGAAATGCGCAGTCAAGCAGAATATGTTACCCGTGTACATTCCATTTACGTAGTAGACGATGAGGGAAAATTGAAAGGCCGATTATCTCTGAAAGATTTACTTACCACCTCAACCAAAACCCATATTAGTGAGATTTATATTCCCAAGGTAGATTCAGTAAACGTTAACGAAAATCCTGAAGAGGTGGCCAAAATAATGTCTAAATATGATTTGGAGGCCATCCCGGTAGTAGATGATATTGGTCGATTGGTAGGTAGGATTACCATTGATGACATTGTAGACGTCATCAAAGAAGAAGCCGATAAAGATTACCAATTGGCTGCAGGTATCTCCAGAGATGTAGAGGCAGATGATAGTATTCTTAAATTGACTCGCGCTAGGTTGCCCTGGCTAATCATAGGAATGTTTGGAGGAATAGGTGCGGCAAGTATCATAAATAGCTTTCAGACCGTAATGACAGAATTTCCTATTCTACTCATTTTTGTACCACTTATTCAGGCTACCGCAGGAAATGTAGGAGTACAATCCTCTGCTATTATGGTTCAGGGTTTAGCCAATGATACTGTTAGGGGTGAAATTTTTAAGCGCCTCATAAAAGAATTTGCCCTTGGTTTAATAAATGGTATCGTTATCGCTACCATAGTACTCTTTATAAGCCATTTTGTGTTCCATACCTCATACGCCATTTCCGCTACAATTTGTATAGCCCTAATTGTAGTCATTATTATTGCCGCACTTATTGGTACTTTTATTCCTATTTTTTTAGATAATCGCGGCATAGATCCAGCTGTAGCCACTGGTCCCTTTATCACCACAGGCAATGATATTTTTGGCATTCTAATTTATTTTTCAATTGCAAAAATTATTTTAGGCATTTAAATTTTTGCCGTATCACAGGGTAGCTTAAACGAATACAGAGAGACTAAACAATCATTCTGGCTCCTCCTTTCCGTGAGGTCAGAAATATAAAATCCCTACAAAAAGAAATCGCTAAACCGGTTTAGTTTTTAATCCATTATAAACCTGCTTTTATAATTTTCAGATTGAGAAAAAAAATTATTAAGATTTCAATCTAATTATTATCTTAGATACAGAACAATTTAACTATCAATTAGTTATTGTTTCCAGCAATTGTTCCCCAATATTTAACAACCATAAAAAAAAATTTAATTATGAGGAAATTACTTGCGGAATTTATCGGAACTCTCTGGCTAGTACTTGGAGGTTGCGGAAGCGCTGTTTTGGCAGCGGGGTATCCCGAATTGGGAATTGGGTTTGTAGGGGTATCTATTGCCTTTGGGCTTACTGTGGTAACCATGGCTTATGCCATTGGCCACATTTCGGGTTGTCATTTAAATCCGGCCGTTTCCATTGGTCTTTGGATGGGAGGTCGCTTTGACAAAAAGGAACTCTTACCATACATTATTTCCCAGGTTTTGGGTGGTATTGCGGGTGCTGGGGTTTTGTACGCCATTGCTACCGGGAAAGATGGTTTTGAAATTGGCGGATTTGCGGCCAATGGGTATGGAGAACATTCCCCGGACGGTTACAATATGGCAGCCGCACTGGTTACAGAAATAGTACTTACGTTTATGTTCCTTATTATTATTCTGGGTGCTACGCATTCCAAAGCGCCCAAAGGTTTTGCCGGTTTGGCAATCGGTTTGGGACTCACTTTAATTCACCTTATTAGTATTCCGGTAACGAATACCTCTGTAAATCCTGCACGTAGTACGAGTCAGGCTATATTTGCAGGTGGCTGGGCTTTAGAACAATTATGGCTGTTTTGGGTAGCTCCAATTGTTGGAGCTATTTTAGCAGGTATAGTTTATAAAATTATGTCGCCCGAAAAAGAATAAAAGATTATAAAAAAAATATTGAAGCCAATTCTAAATACAAAGTAGGATTGGCTTTTTTAATACCTTTTATTTGTTATCCGTATATTGATTAAAATTATAAGAACAAAAATGATCAAAATTGTCAACGTCCCTTTTGACGACAAATCTTCTTTCCAAAAGGGGGCGAAAGAGGCACCCGAAAAAATCTTAAAAGCGTTGTACAGTGGTTCTATGAATCTCTCTGCAGAAAATGGGATAAGCATTGAAGATTCTATTGTTTTTACTAAGACCGAAAGTGATTTGGAGAGCTATGCATACATTGAAAAACACATAAAGAATCAACTTGTCGGCGATGATAAAATTCTATCCCTTGGAGGGGACCATTCGATAACATTCCCGATTGTAAAAGCACATTACGAAAAATATGGACAATTTGATATCTTACATATTGATGCCCATGCCGATTTGTATCATGAATATGATGGAGACCCTTATTCTCATGCTTGTCCCTTTGCACGTATCATGGAAAACGGCTTGGTAAATCGATTGGTTCAGGTAGGCATACGAACTTTAAATACCCACCAACGGGAACAGGCAAAGAAATTTAATGTGGAAGTGCATGAAATGCGGGATTTGAACCTAACCAGCCTTTCGGAATTTAAATATCCGCTTTATATCTCGTTAGATATGGATGCTTTTGATCCCGCGTTTGCACCGGGGGTATCGCATCACGAACCGGGCGGACTCACCACAAGGCAGGTAATAGATTTGATTCAAAATCTAGATGTAGAAATCATTGGAGCAGATATTGTTGAGTATAATCCCGCCAGAGATGTTAATGACATGACCGCATATTTAGCAGCAAAAATGTTAAAAGAAATTGTTGCGAAAATGATGTAAACTAACAACCATTTTAGGTTAACACTTAGCGCCAAGTTGCATCTTTCGAACAAGAGTTGTAACTTACTTTCATATTAAAAATGATAACCACTCACAACTTTAAAAATGCGATTTTTACAACTATTTTCCGTTTTGCTCCTTTTTTTAATGGCCTGTAAGCCAGTTAAATATGATGAGCAATTAGGAATGGGCGAATGGTTGCAGTTATTTAATGGTAAAGACTTAAAGGATTGGAATATTAAAATAGCGAAACATGATTTAAATGAAAACTATGGTAATACCTTTCGTGTAGCAAATGGACTTATGCAAGTCCGGTATGATGGGTATGATACTTTTGACCGGCAATATGGTCATATTTTTTACAAGTCCCCTTTTTCACATTACTTGCTTAGAATAGAATACCGCTTCGTAGGCGAACAAGCCAACGACGGGGAAGGTTGGGCATTACGGAATTCAGGAGCCATGCTACACAGCCAAGATCCCAAAACCATGTTGAAAGATCAGGATTTTCCTATTTCTATTGAAGGCCAATTGCTTGGTGGAGATGGCATTAAAGAGCGTACAACCAGCAATCTTTGCACCCCAGGAACCAATGTAGTCATGAATGGGAAATTGTTTACTCCACACTGTATCAATTCCACTTCAAAAACTTATCATGGGGAGCAATGGGTAACTGCTGAATTCTTGGTTTTAGGCGATTCTATTGTTCATCACATTATACAAAAAGACACTGTATTAACCTATTTTAAACCCCAGATAGGCGGTGGTAATGTAAACCCTGTCGATTCAAATGTAAAGGTTGATGGCTCCCCGCTCACCTCCGGTTACATCTCCTTACAAAGTGAAAGCCACCCGATTGATTTTAAAAAAGTAGAACTGTTCGACTTAAAGGGCTATTCATCTGATAAGAAAAAACTGAAAGAAGTCATACGAAAGCTGGCGGCCGAATAAAGTGAACACTCTAAGACACATCAAAGAATAATCCAAACACGGGCCTTAAATAAGTGTAAATCAATCCACTTATCAGGTTTTGATTCCCCAGTTTTAAGGCATTAAGTCATTTGAATTTCGTAACTATTGCTTTGAAAATTATTTAAACGAACAAATCATAAGTCTAATTTTGTGACATCTGATTAAAAATAAACCTTTAAAAAATTCTTTCCCATAATTTCTTTTATTTGAAGCATTGCAAACATTACAATTAAAAATATAATTTTAGTCAGTGTGCTTAAATTTAAAAAGAACGGCGAATAATAAAATGCCAACTTTTAATAATGACTAAGTTTGTTTTCTTCCTACTTCTGGTGTTGTATTCCTTAGTTCAAGGAAATGCACAGGAATCCAATACTACCAGTAGTACCTATTATTTTAAAGGAAATATAAGTGCAAATTCTAATGGCATCTCTCTTATCCCCTCATTTTCACTTGGAAGACCCGCAGTGATATTCGAATTAGCTTTAGGCGGAGAGCGATTAAGTTTTGAGCCGGAAATGCGATTTGCTATGGATGGTA
>JBGTEN010000191.1:0-2369 GCA_041747755.1 Arenibacter sp.
TTTCTTTTCAGAATCAACCACTATTTCTTTTTCACTCATTCAAAGGACCTGTTCCCTCATTACTAGTTTTATAAACCTTATTATATTCTTAGTTTGGTTAAAAATAATACCTATGGGCTATATACTAACCATACCCAAACCCTGTTCCGAGAACTGGAATAAAATGACACCAACTCAAAAAGGAGCATTTTGCAAAAGTTGTCAAAAAGAAGTAATCGACTTTTCCCAAACCGGAACGCACGCACTTACCAAAAGACTTTCTCAAGGAAGATCCATTTGCGGGCGATTTAGACCTAATCAATTAAACCATCCAATTTCTACTATTTCTGAAACTACTTGGAAGCGGCATGCAGTTTACATGGGCTTCACTTCTTTGGTGCTTTTAAGTACGCCTGTAATTGCTCAGATCGAAAAACCAAATATAGCGGAAATACTGCAACATAAAATGCCCATTTGTGGTCTAAAAGCTTCAGGGGTAAAACTATCAGATTCAATCGTATTAAAAGGACTTGTTGAAGATATGGAATCACCACTACCTGGAGCGTTGATTATGATAAAGGGAACAACCATTGGAACACAAACCGATTTTGATGGTAATTTCACCATCAAGGTTCCCACTATTTATCAGGAGGAACAGTTAACATTGGTATTTTCCTATATTGGGTATGAAACTATGGAACTTAAAATAGACGCTAAGAGCAAATTTGTAAATGCCAAATTTACGGAAGAGTCTTATGCAATTATGGGTGAAGTTGTAATCAGAAGAATGAACTTTATCCGACGTATTGGAAATTGGTTTCGAAGGTTTTAGTTATGAGTTTAGGAACTGCTATAGATTTCGATAATAAAATGTAAAAAAAAAGATAAATGCATCTTATATAAAAAGAAAACCTTTAGTCCGGGTGTCTCAAGCAAATCTTGTTGTTAAAAGTTACTCAAGTTTAATCCCGAGTCCATGTTGAATTTTCCTCTTTATTTCATTAAAAGAATAGGATTAATTAAAAAGAAAATCCCGGCACTAAGGAGCTTGTCAACACCCCGGTGTTTCTTGTGAGCAGGATTGAGAAAAATAATTTTCTTATATTAAGGTTAATTTTGTAAGAAAAATAGTGTTACATTGATAAAATGTTTTAAATAGGGATCATTGAATCTAATAATTACCCAACTAAAACTACCTTTCATGACTAAAATGAACACTAGTAGTTTATCATTAAGCGACATTTCCTTTGTATCACATTAAACATTTAAAACTATGGGAAAGAGAATTGTTTGCATTATAGATGATGATCCGATTTTTGTTTACGGAACTAAATTTTTATTGAATCATAACAGTTTTTTTGTTTCCGACATAATCGTATTTGAAAACGGTAAAGAGGCTTTAGAAAATCTACTCAATCTAGTCAACTCCAAAAAGAAATTACCTGATGTTATCTTTTTAGACTTAAATATGCCGATAATGGATGGATGGGAATTCTTGGATAATTATGTGGAATTACCTGTAGATAACAAACCGAAAATTTATATAGTAAGTTCTTATATGAGCTCTGAGGAGATTGAAAGAGCCAAAAACTATGACATAGTTACGCAAATCATAGTTAAGCCTCTATCCAATGCAATATTGGCAGATTTATTACTAAAGGAGTAAGTATGATTTCCTAACAGAAAGTTTGTAGAAAATTAGTTAACTTTCTAACCAAGACGGTATAAGTTTTAAGTGCTGAATAGAGTTCATTCTTTGTGGTTCATATGGTTTAATACACAGTTATTTTTATGAAGCGAAAGGAGTTTATTGCAAAAACAAGTTTAGCGGTAACAGGGAGCCTAGTATTGCCAAACATTTCTTGTATGCAGCAAAAGAAAAATAAAGGTCACTTGGAAATTATAGAAAGAAAAAACTGGGCAGGTAACTATACCTACACGGCCGAAAATTTGTTTGAACCCACTTCCGTAGAGGAGGTGCAGCAGTTGGCAAAAAAGTTATCCAAACAAAAGGCATTGGGGTCAACGCATTGCTTTAACGATATAGCGGACACTCCAACGAATCAGATTTCCACTAAAAAGCTGAACAAAGTCGTACAGCTTGATTTAGAAAATATAACGCTAACCGTAGAAGCAGGTGCACGTTATGGCGATTTTGCTCAAACACTTCACGAACAGGGATATGCCCTTCGCAACCTCGCATCGCTACCGCACATTTCGGTTGCAGGCGCTTGTGCCACCGCTACGCACGGATCAGGTGTGGGTAACGGCAATCTGGCAACAGAAGTAATTGCTCTGGAACTTGTAAAACCTGATGGCAACATAGTAAATTTAGACAAGACTCATCCGGATTTTAACGCGGTTGTGGTCGGACTAGGGGCTTTTGGAAT
>JBGTEN010000192.1:0-1868 GCA_041747755.1 Arenibacter sp.
AGGATTTCGGGTCCAGGGCGCCAACGGTTTATGGGAAAATGATGGGGATCGCATCTATATTGAAGGGAAATCAAAAAAGCCCCATGAATGGGATGCAGATACGGAATGGCTACAAAAATATGATCATCCACTTTGGAAAAAGTATGGGGAATATGCAGAGAATGCAGGGCATGGAGGAATGGATTTTTTTGTGCTCAATTCCTTTGTTGAATCGGCCAAAGCCAATATTGCACCGCCTATGGACGCCTATGATGCTGCTGCCTGGAGTGCAGTAACCCCGCTTTCCGAAGCGTCTATTGAGAACAATGGAGCTCCTCAGGACTTTCCGGATTTTACCCGGGGCCAATGGATTAAAAGAAAGCCGTATAACTGGATAAAGGAAGATTTTTAAAATTGAATGGAAAGCAAAATAAGTAATTAATCCGGAGTCACTATTAAATTACGTAAGCTTGCTTCTGTTTTAATTCGCTATGTCGTAATTAACCCATACTATTGCCGTCATAGGCTTTTTATTAAATTTTGCAAAGAGTTAATTTTAAAAAAAATAAAAATCGATAATCCAAGTTAACTATTTAAGGTTGAGAATCTAGGTTTAAGCTTAAAATTATTAAAATTTAAAGCCACAAAATACCCTTATAAAATTACAATGCAAACTACTACAGCCAAAAATGTTGATGAGTATATATTAAGCTTTCCAGAAAGCATTCAAGAGATTTTACATGAAGTTAGGAAGACTATAAGAGCAGCTGCTCCGGAAGCTGAGGAGCTAATAAGCTATCATATGCCGGCTTATAGATTAAACGGTATTCTGGTTTATTATGCAGCATTTAAGAATCATATCGGTTTTTACGCAACCCCTACAGGGCATGATGCATTCAGAAAAGAGCTATTCGGGTATAAAACGGGGAAAGGTTCAGTCCAATTTCCATTAGACCAACCAATGCCACTAGATTTAATTACCGAAATGGTAAAATTTAGGGTGGCAGAGAACTTGGATAAACTAGAACGAAAAAGTGCTAGCAAATAGTCCTTTTTTATTTTAAAGTAATCTTATCCAAAGTTTCGTCATTACAACTTAATTTTCAATCTTTTTGGACTGCGATTTGTGTTCTATATTAGAGTAAACTGAAAAGTTATCCGTACTGTCAGAAGAAAGTTTGTAGCTCTTTATTTTTTTGTACAGGTAAGGTATAAGAGATAGTACAACCATTCCTAAACCAATACCTAACAATAAGTCCGGGTTAACAAAAATTTCGCTAAAGGTAAAAATACTAATTATTAGTACAGTAGAAAATGGAAGTGAGCATGCCATTACTGATACGGCAAAATTAATATTAAAGGTAGGTCTGGTTTGCTTGTCTTTTTCTTCTAAAGAGCTTACCATACTCATATGGGCAAAAGGCCAAAAACTGCACGAACTTTGGGGAAAAACAATAAGTAATAAAATGAGAGCAGGAGTTAAACCCGGTAGTAGATAAATTAAAATGGCGGAAACTAAAAAAGCTATCCCGGATCGCTGTATAAGAAGAAAAAGAATTTGTCCAAATTCTTTCAGTTTGATGCGCACTGCCAGACCTATAAACAGGAGAACTAGCGGGGTCATAAGAACGCTCATAGTTGTGATAGTACTTCCTAGAAACTTTGGTAAGGAGTTTAGGTTTAATCCAAAAGCCAGTAAAACAAATGCCACAATAATAACCATGTTTATAGGTTCATTAAGCAACGAGATAAAAAGACTTTTTAGTTTACTTTTTCTGGCTGCTTTTTTTCCTTGCAAAGCATTTTTTCGGTACCAATGCATTGCCAAAGTATAAAGTATAATAAGTACAAAGATTTTATTACCTACATCTGCGAGAGCGGCTAATGCC
>JBGTEN010000193.1:0-7014 GCA_041747755.1 Arenibacter sp.
AAGAACTTCGGCTGATACTATTCAATTTTTACACATAGCAAGGGGTTCTTTTTATGAATTGGAAACACAATCTTTTATTGCAATAGACCAAAATTATTTAAACAAAGAAGATTTTGATTCTGTTTTTAATCAAATATTAAAGTGCAAAAAACTCATAAATGGTTTTATTAATTATTACAAAAAGACAAAATAATGTCTGGAGAAAATACAATGAAACTATCAACCGACAACGGTCAACCGACAACTAGATATTTAAGATTATCAGGTTTAGAACCTCTCATCATCACCCCGGAAAGCAATTTTGTAAATGTTGGGGAGCGTACAAATGTGGCGGGCTCCAAAATGTTTCTTCGACTTATCAAGGAAGAAAACTATGAAGAAGCTCTTAAAATAGCCCGAGACCAGGTGGAGGGCGGAGCCCAAATCATAGACATCAACATGGATGATGGCCTTATAGATGGAAAAGAAGCCATGGTCAAGTTTCTCAATCTGGTCATAGCAGAACCGGATATTTCGCGCGTACCGATAATGATTGATAGCTCAAAATGGGAGATCATTGAGGCCGGATTACAAGTGGTACAAGGGAAATGCGTTGTCAACTCCATCAGTTTAAAAGAAGGAGAGGCACAATTTATTCACCATGCGAAGCTGATTAAGCGTTACGGAGCGGCAGTAATCGTTATGGCTTTTGATGAGGTAGGCCAAGCAGATAATTATGAGCGGCGCATAGAAATTGCTAAAAGGTCTTATGATATTTTAGTAGATAAAGTGGGTTTTGCCCCCGAGGATATTATTTTCGATTTAAATATTTTTCCTGTAGCGACGGGAATGGATGAGCATAAGTTAAATGCGCTCGACTTTATAAAAGCTACTTCCTGGGTCCGTAAAAACCTTCCTTATTGCAGTGTTAGTGGTGGTGTGAGCAACGTTTCTTTTTCATTCCGTGGTAATAATCCGGTGCGGGAAGCTATGCATTCCGTTTTTTTGTACCATGCTATAAAGGCAGGGATGAATATTGGAATTGTGAATCCCACCATGCTCGAAGTGTATGACGATATTCCGAAAGATTTATTGGAACGGGTGGAAGATGTTATTCTTAATAGAAGAGATGATGCCACAGAGCGTTTGCTGGATTTTGCCGAATCGGTTATTGGAAAAACCAAAGAGAGCAAGATAGATTTATCCTGGCGTGCAGAGCCTTTGCAAAACAGGATTACGCGTGCTTTGGTTAAGGGTATTGATGAGTATATTGTGGAAGATGTTGAAGAAGCCCGTAAAAATTCCAACAAACCAATTGAGGTTATAGAAGGGCATTTAATGATAGGGATGAATGTGGTAGGGGACTTATTTGGGAGCGGTAAAATGTTCTTGCCTCAAGTAGTAAAATCGGCACGTGTTATGAAAAAAGCGGTGGCTTATCTGTTACCTTTTATTGAAGAAGAAAAGCGCCTAAATCCTCAAATAGGCGATGAAAAAGGTAATGGTAAAATATTGATGGCGACTGTTAAGGGAGATGTCCATGATATAGGAAAAAATATAGTAAGTGTAGTACTCGCCTGTAATAGTTATGAGATTGTAGATTTAGGGGTGATGGTACCTCCGGAAAAAATTATAGCTGCAGCGATAGAGCACCAAGTGGATATTATTGGGTTGAGCGGATTAATTACTCCCTCCCTTGATGAAATGGTCTTTTTAGCAAAAGAAATGGAGCGCCAAAATTTTAAGGTTCCCTTGTTAATTGGAGGAGCAACCACAAGCAAAGCCCATACCGCTGTAAAAATTGACACGCAGTACAGTGAAGTTGTAGTGCATGTCAATGACGCATCAAGAGCGGTAACCGTGGTGGGTGATTTGTTGCAAAAAGAAACCTCACAGGCGTATAAAAAGGCGATTAAAACGGACTATGAGGATTTTAGGGAGAAGTTCTTAAAGCGAACTAAAGTCAAAGAGTATAAAGCTATTGCCGAAGCACGAGAAAATAAGTTTCAAATAGATTGGAATACGTCTGAAATCGTAAAGCCAAAAGAACCTGGAATTCATATCTTTGAAGATTTTGATTTACGGAAATTGGTAGATTTTATTGATTGGTCACCTTTTTTTAGAAGCTGGGAATTGCATGGACGGTATCCGGATATTCTGACCGATGAGGTAGTAGGCCAACAAGCTGTCGAGCTTTTTGCCGATGCCCAGAAAATGTTAGAAAAAATATTATCAGAAAAAAAGCTTAAAGCAAAAGGCATTTTTGGATTGTTTCCGGCCAATACGATTGGCGATGACGATATTGAGGTGCTGGCGGATGACAAAAAATTTGTGTTTCGCACGCTTCGTCAGCAATTGAAAAGAAAAGAAGGCGTTGCGGATTATGCGTTAGCCGACTTTATTGCACCAAAAACCTCGGGTAAACAAGACTATATAGGTTGCTTTTGTGTTTCTACCGGTTTTGGGTCGGATGAAATGGCAGATGGGTATCGCAAAAATTTAGACGATTATAATTCCATTTTAGTCAAAGCTCTGGCAGATCGTCTGGCGGAGGCGTATGCGGAGTATCTGCACAAGGAAGTCCGTACCAAATACTGGGGTTACGGTGCCGATGAAAATTTATCTTATGAAGAGTTAATTGATGAATCTTATAAAGGAATCAGACCAGCTCCGGGATATCCCGCTTGTCCCGATCATTTGGAAAAACTGACCATTTGGGAACTATTGGATGTGGAAAAGAAGATTGGGGTAAAACTGACGGAAAGTTTGGCCATGTGGCCAGCATCCAGTGTAAGCGGATATTATTTTGGAAATCCGGAGGCCAGATATTTTGGTTTGGGAAAAATTAAAGAAGATCAGGTCAAGGATTTTGCGGATAGAAAGGGAATACCGGTTGAAGAGGCCACAAGATGGTTAGCACCCAATTTAGTTGAGAGTTAATCGTTAAAAGTTAATGGAAATTGTTCGTAATGGAATATACTGAACTAGAAATTTGGAAAGAATCAAGGAAATTAGTCAGTCAAATTTATAAAGTCACAACGTCTTTTCCAAAGGTGGAAACCTATGGATTGACAAATCAGATAAGAAGTTGTTCGATATCAATTCCATCAAATATAGCAGAAGGGTGTGGAAGAAGAACTGCGACAGACACGCTAAAATTCCTTTATATTTCCAGAGGCTCTTTATATGAATTGGAAACATAAGTTTATTTAGCTTTGGACCAAAACTATTTAAATCAAGATGATTTTATGACCATTATCTCTCAAATTACACATTGTAAAAAATTACTAAGTGGTTTTATAACGTATTACAAAGGTAAAGTATGACTATTTTTTAAATTAAACTTAAATCAAAACTATCCACCCTCAACCAACAACGGTCAACAAAAGAATGAAAGTCACAGATCACATCAAAAAAGCTAACGGGAAAACCTTGTTTTCCTTTGAAATCATTCCGCCGGTAAAAGGTAGAAGCATCCAGGAATTGTATAATAACATCGATCCGCTGATGGAGTTCAATCCACCCTTTATAGATGTTACTACTTCCAGAGAAGAGTATATCTATATTGATAGAGATGGACTTCTAGATAAGAAACTTACGCGTATGCGTCCGGGAACTGTGGGTATTTGTGCTTCCATAAAACATAAGTACAATGTGGATACGGTGCCCCATGTACTTTGTGGTGGCTTCACCAAGGAGGAAACGGAATATTTGTTGGTAGATTGCCAGTACTTGGGGATAGATAATGTAATGGCATTAAGGGGAGATGCTATGCGCGAAGAAAAATACTTTGAACCTACCAAAGGCGGACATGTTTATGCCAACGATTTGGTAAAGCAAATCAGAAATATGAGTAACGGCAATTATTTACATGAAGTTGTAGAGACCGATAATTGTGTAAATTTTTGTATTGGTGTTGCTGGCTATCCCGAGAAACACCTGGAGGCCCCTTCCTTAAAATCAGATTTAAAAAGATTAAAAGATAAAATTGATGCTGGAGCCGACTATATCGTTACTCAAATGTTTTTTGACAATCAAAGGTTCTTTGAATTCGTGGCAGCTGCCCGAGAAATAGGGATTACCGTCCCCATTATTCCGGGGATTAAACCCATTGCCGTAAAAAAGCATTTGCAATTATTACCTCAGGTTTTTCGTATCGATATTCCACAAGATTTAATAGATGCTGTGGACGACTGCAAAAACAATACTGAAGTTCGTCAGGTGGGTGTAGAATGGGCTATTAACCAATGCAAAGAATTAAAAGATGCAGGTGTTCCCGTACTTCATTACTATTCTATGGGTAAATCAGACAACATCAAGGCTATTGCAAAGGAATTGTTCTAAATCAACATGTTTTTTGATAATAGGTTTTAAAGAATACTTCGTTTCAATCTAAACCTTCAGGTCGTAACATGAATTATTTCTTATTTTTACGCCCAATGAATGGTAAATTCCTTTTCCTACTTTTTTTTTGGTTCAGTTTTGGTTTGGCGCAGCAAGATAAAGACGTAAAAAGGATTACGGTAGACGCAAATCAATATTACGGATCTATTTTACTTCATAATCCTGCTATTTCCCATTTAATAACGAGTCATCCGGGCGGTCTTATTCTTGGTTGGAATCGGAAAACCTACGGCTTAGAAGAATGGGAACGGCGATTTAACTATCCGGATTTAGGGTACTCTTTTGTGTATCAGGATATGAATAATGCTGTTTTAGGCAGAAATTTTGGGTTATATGCTCATTATAATTTTTACTTTCTCAATAGAAATGTTCAATTTCGATTGGGTCAGGGCATTGCATACAACACCAATCCCTATGATAAAAATCAAAATTTTAGAAACAATGCATACGGAAGTCATTTACTGAGTTCTACTTTTTTAATGCTTAATTACCACAGAGAAAATATAATAAAAGGATTAGGCTTTAAGGCCGGATTGTCAGTTATACACTATTCCAATGCTAATTTTAAAGCCCCAAATACCTCCACCAACACCTTGGCATTTAATTTTGGTGTTACTTACGATTTGGATGGAGGCGAAACAAAAGTAACCTATTTTGAAACCGCCAAAAAGGAGAAATTTAGCGAACCTTTGCGTTATAATTTTGTTTTTAGAACAGGCATCAATGAAAGCGATGTGATTAATTCCGGGCAATTCCCATTTTATATCGTTTCGGCCTATGCCGATAAACGATTGAGTAGGTTCAGTGCCATCCAGTTGGGAACTGATGTATTTTTCTCTAATTTTTTAAAGGAACTTATTGCTTTTGAATCCATTGCTTTCCCGGAAAAGGACGTAGCTGCAGATACCGATTACAAACGGGTGGGCTTATTTTTGGGACATGAGCTTTTTATCAATAAAATGTCGGTCATTACCCAGTTGGGCTATTATGTATATTACCCCTATGATTTTGAAGGACAAGTGTACAACAGGATTGGGTTGAAGCGCTATTTTAACGACAAACTATTTGGGGCCATTACACTAAAATCGCACGGGGCAAAGGCGGAAGCGGTAGAATTCGGACTTGGAATTAGACTATAAGAAAGGTATGAGAAGAAAAGATAAATTCCAATGTTTTATAAAATCCACAGTATATATGACTGTCCTCGTACTTGTTGGCTGTAATAGTGAGAATGCATCGGATTGTTTCCAAAATGCCGGTGATTTAGTGCGAATGGTAGTAGATGTCCCTAATTTCACCAAGATTACCGTGCACGAAAATGTAACCTTGATTTTAAAGCAGGGTGATGTAAATAGGGTAGAAGTGGAGACGGGAGCGTTTTTACGAAATGATGTGGATGTATCTGTTGTTGAAGACCGATTACTTGTTAAGGATAACAATAATTGCAATTTCGTCCGTGACTACCGGTTGACTAAAATTTACGTAACAGCACCAGATATTACCGAAATTAGAAGTAGCACGGGATTTCCCATACAAAGCGATGGTGTTTTACAATATTCGAACCTAACTTTACTCTCGGAAAGCTTTAATGACCCTGAGGCACTTACAACCGATGGAGAATTTGACCTTGAGCTCGATTCCGAAAATGTGAATATTGTCTCGAACGGAATTGCTTATTTTAAGTTAAGAGGGAATGTGACTAATTTTAGTATTGTCTTTGCAGCCGGGGATTCCAGATTAGAAGCTGGAGACTTTCTGGCACAAAACATCACTGTTAATCACAGAGGTACCAATGATATGCTGATTCGCCCACAACTAATGTTGCAAGGGGTAATTCGCGGTACCGGTGATGTTATTTCTTATCAGACACCGGATGTGGTTGATGTTGAGGAATTGTATAAAGGAAGATTAATTTTTAGGGAGTAGATTTTAGTTGATGGTTGCCCGTTGATTGTTTATGGTTATTTTTTTTGAATTTGAGCTTGAATTTGCACTTATATGGATCATTTTTATTTTAAGTTATTTTGAAACCAATATCTTCCTATATAAAAAATATTCTTGTTTCCCTAAGAATCCTGGATCAGGATCCTGTATTGAAAGGTTTAGTAAAGGCAGATGTTTTGTTGTCGAATCTTATCTATAAAAAAAAAGTTCCTGGGATTGCCATTACCGTATTAAAAGATAATTCGGTTTATTTTCAAAAAGGATATGGTTACGCTAATAGGGATGAAAAAATTCCGGTAAATCCCAAGAATACCATTTTTAGAATCGCCAGTGTATCCAAACCCATAGCAGCAACAGTGCTCGCGAAGATGGTTCAGGAAGGTCTGATAAATTTGGACGCTTCGTTTTACAGTTATGTGCCTTATTATCCAAGAAAGAAGTATGATTTTACCATTCGACAACTAGCCAGTCACACCGCAGGAATTCGTGGATACAGAGGTAAGGAATACGCTTTGAATCAACCTTTTTCAATCAAGGAAAGTATTTCTGTTTTTAAGGATGATGAACTTCTTTTTGAACCGGGAACAGCATATTTCTATAACAGTTTTGACTGGGTTTTGATTTCTTTGGCTATGGAAGAGATTAGTGGAGTACCTTTTGAAACCCTTGTGCAACAATATGTTTTGG
>JBGTEN010000194.1:0-5049 GCA_041747755.1 Arenibacter sp.
TGGCCGGCCTTGTTTGCCTGTATCTACTTTTTTGGACTGCAAAAACTACTTAAACCCTATGATCAATGGACGGTGGGAAAAGAGTTTTTACATATTGGTATTGTGTTATTCCTTATAGGTTTGGGTAATTTTTTTATGCGGGATGTCATTTATAACAATCCGGAAAACTGGTCTATGCGCTATTTATTGGAAGAGATTCGAAATACCTTTATGGTAGGTATGCTTATTTTGGCACTTGTTGTGCCGCTAAATTACATTCGTTTGCTAAAAAAGAACCAAGCTTCCCTGAGCCAACTGTTTCAGCCTGTGTCGGAAATAAAAGCGAATACATCAGACAATTTACTGATCCAAACCCAATCCAAAGCAGATGATTTTACACTAAATCCTGATTTATTTATCGTCGCCCGTGCCGATGGAAACTATACTGAATGCTATATAGAAAATAATGACGGAATTCAAAAATTAGTAAAGCGTATCACACTATCCGATTTGGAAAAGCAGTTGGCAGCCTATCCTTATATTCTTAAAACCCACAGGGCATGGTTAGTCAATCTTTACAAAGTGGACAAAGTAACCGGAAATGCTCAGGGATATCAACTCTTATTGCAAGGGTTTTCAGAAAAGCCTCCTGTTTCGCGAAGCCTAATTTCAAATTTCAATAGCCAATACAGGGAGCTTGTGGGCTAAAACTTGTCGTTCATCACAAAGGGTTGTCGTCTATCCCAAAACACTTTTCTTATTAAAAAAATTGACTCAGATTTGCCGAAAAATCAATTTAAAGTAGCATGAGAAAATACGATTTGGACTGGCTCAGGGTTATCATTTTTGGATTACTTATATTTTATCATGTAGGAATGTTTTTCGTTCCCTGGGACTTTCACATAAAGAATATTGTCATTTATGAATGGACTACCTGGCCCATGCTTTTTTTAAACCAATGGCGGCTTCCTATGTTATTTGTCATTTCCGGGGTAGGAACCTGGTATGCGCTAGGCAAGCGAACAAGTCTTCAATTCTCGGCAGAACGCATAAAAAGACTTTTGTTGCCTTTGATTTTTGGGATGCTGGTTATTGTTCCCCCACAAGTTTATATAGAAAGGCTGACGTTTGGACAATTTACCGGCTCTTACTTTGAATTTTGGCCTGCCATGGCCTTTAACGGGGTGTATCCCTCTGGTAACCTGAGTTGGCATCACCTATGGTTCCTGCCCTATCTCCTGTTGTATTCGTTGTTGATGATCCCATTGTTCATCCATTTAAAGAAAAACCCGGATAATTTCTATTTTAGAAGCATTAGAAAGTGGATTGCTCGGTTTAGTCCTAAATTATTGTGGTTACTGCTCCCATTTTATTTTACATACACCATTCTGAGAGAGTTTTTTCCTGTTACGCATGACTTGGTGAATGACTGGTTCACCTTGGTTAATTACCTGCTTTTCTTTTTTATGGGCTTTAGCATGGCCGGTATAGGCAAAATACTATGGGATATTTTGGAAAAATACCGTAGCAACTTACTCATAGCAGCCATTATAAGTTATACAATTTATACGCTATTGCATGAACTAGTAGAGCACACGGTTACGATGCATTTTATTCGGAATACCTTTAAGGTGATTAACATCTGGTTATGGATTTTGGTTTGTTTTGGTTACGCCTCCAAGTACCTTAACAGAGAAAGCAAGGAATTGCGCTACGCCAATGAAGCAGTTTATCCTTTCTATATTTTGCATCAAAGTGTTATGATAGTATTTGCCTATTGGATGATGAACAAAAGCTGGGGATTTTGGACCAAGGCAAGTATGCTTGTTCTACTTACTTTTGGAGTTACCTGGCTTATCTATGAAGTATGTATTCGAAGATGGCTATGGATTAGGCCTTTGTTTGGGATGAAAAAGATTGCCCACCAAAATAAAATGATAGAGCAAAAAGAAATATAATAGTAGGTAAGGCGGTTGTTCTCTTTACTCCTTGCCAGTTTGATGAAAAGTGCTTTATTTGGTCATTGCAAATCCGGCAGTAACCATGAAAGGAAAAATTGACAAATTTGTCCTCGCTATCATCCTTGTAATTCTAATTGCCTATTGGTTTCCGCAATGGGGAAGTTCAGAAAGTGGTATTCTTCTGGACCGTATTGGGAGTATTGGTGTTTCATTGATTTTCTTTTTTTACGGCCTAAAACTAAGTCCGGAAAAAATAAAAAACGGCTTAAAAAACTGGAAACTTCATGCCCTCGTTCAGCTATCTACTTTTCTCATTTTTCCTTTGCTGGTGTTGGTCTTTTACCCCTTAGCCCAATCAGCTCAAATGCATACCTTATGGTTGTCTTTTATGTTTCTGGCAGCATTACCTTCAACCGTTTCCTCATCCGTAGTTATGGTTTCCATGGCCAAAGGGAACATGCCGGCAGCCATCTTCAACGCCAGCATATCAGGATTAATTGGAATTATCATAACCCCCCTTTGGATGGGATTATTTTTAAAAAGCACCACACAAGACTTCGATTTAGGCGGTATTTATATAAAGCTTGCAACTGAAATTTTAATCCCTGTGTTTCTGGGCATAAGCTTACAGCGGTTTTTAGGCAAATTTGCACAACAATATTCCGGACCGTTATCGGTATTTGATAAATCAATTATTCTACTTATAATTTACAAAAGTTTTGCAGAGTCATTTAACGCTCAGATTTTTAGTTCGGTAGATTTTTTGGATTTAGTTTTAATTTTCGTGGGCTCCATTCTGCTTTTTTATATTGTATTTTACATCACCCAATTTTTAGCAGTCCGTATGGGATTTAGTGAAGAAGATAGGATCACCGCCCGGTATTGTGGCTCAAAAAAATCTTTAGTTCATGGTACCGTCTTCTCCAATATTCTTTTTCCTGCATCATTTCCGGTTGGGATAATCCTATTGCCTTTAATGGTTTTCCACACTTTTCAAATTTTTGTGGTAAGTATTCATGCATCCAAACTGGGAAAGCGAAATAGTATAGCATAATCCATGAAAATTCTCCTGACTCCAAGATAGTTTTCCTTTGAACTAGTTCAATTCATTAGAAATGGGTTTCTTTGCATTCTAGTAATTAACATCATCATTCTTGTTGATATTCTTCACGAATGAAGACAAAATTTCTTCATTATTGTCATGAATAAAATATACTATTTAAACAGCTGTAGTACCTGCCAAAAAATTTTAAAAGAACTAGAACCTTTGGATGGGGTAGAACTACAAGAAATAAAAACTTCTCCCATTACTACTGCACAACTTGAAGACATGAAAAAGAGAGCCGGAAGTTACGAAGCCCTCTTCAGCAGAAGGGCACAGCTTTATACCTCTAGAAAATTAAAAGAAAAAACCCTTTCCGAAACAGATTATAAAGATTTGATTTTGGAACACTACACTTTTTTAAAACGCCCTGTCGTTGTGGTTGGGGACAAAATTTTTATCGGAAATAGCAAAGAAGAAGTCCGCAAGGCTAAAGAAACCCTACATAGGTGAGTAAAAGAACCCTTGCCATGCTAGCGGCCATTGGGGCTACCATTATTTATGGGTTAAACCATACCATTGCCAAAAGTGTTATGCCCGACTATGTGCAACCTTATGGCTTTATTTTACTCAGGGTGTCAGGGGCAGCTTTACTTTTTTGGATAGTCTCTTTTTTTGTACCGTGGGAGAATATTGCCCGAAAAGATTGGGTGCGACTTTTTGTCTGCTCAGCTTTGGGCGCAGCAGTAAATATGCTGTCTTTTTTTAAAGGTCTTTCTTTGTCAACCCCTATAAACAGTGCAGTTTTGGTAACCACTACACCAATAATCGTCATTGTTTTATCTGCCCTTTTGATAAAGGAAAAAATAACCCTGCTCAAAGCCATGGGTGTACTTATTGGCTTTATAGGAGCCGTTACTTTAATTACCTTTGGTGCGGAAACCAGACAAGATGCCCCAAATATCCCTTTGGGAAATATCCTTTTTATTGTCAATTCCACCTGTTATGGTACTTACCTTATTCTAGTAAAAAAACTTATTGAAACCTACCATCCATTTACAGTAATGAAATGGCTTTTTACAGTAGGTGTATTGATAAATTTACCCATTGCATATCATCAGGTTTTAGAAATTCAATGGAGTGAACTTCCCTTGGATGCAACCTTTGCCATACTCTTTGTAGTGGTAGGTACCACTTTTCTAACCTATCTGTTCAATGTATTTGCCTTAAGGCAATTGAAAGCTTCTACCTTGAGTGCCTTTGTCTATTTACAGCCACTTATTGGGATCTTATTTGCACTTTTTACCGGAAAAGATCAGTTGACCACCATAAAAGTTATCGCCATTATTCTGGTATTAACGGGAATCTATTTGGCGAGCAAAAGGCATAAGCCTATTCCAAATCCGTAGGCTTTTTAGAAAACCGGCGGGTATCTTCTTTTGTTAACACTTTAAAATCAGAAGCCTTTTCCAAGGTATCGAATCGTACTAAAATTTCTTCCGGTAGACCCGTCAACGCTCTGGAATTCAAATTAATCCATGCCCCCATCATTTCACAATGGGCAAAATTTCTGCCCTTAGCATCATAAAAATTATGATGAAACTCAAAAAACCTCCCATCAGGACTCATTCCTTTTATCTCTAAGGAAACCTTTATAGGTTTCCCTGCAAAAGCCTCTTTAAAATAGTACACGTGTTCGTAAAAAACTACCGGACTAATATGAATCTCCGCCAAAGTTTTTAGATTGAGACCATTAGCATCGAGAAATGCCATGCGGGTATGGCTCATAAAATTAATGTAAGATGAATTAGCTAAATGCCGGTTAGCATCCATATCACTCCACCGAATTTCAAACTCTTTTAAAAACATTTCTTAACTATTTTGCTATGCGCGCATAATAGTTGCTAAAATAATAATAGTTTTGGTAAAGGATACGACTTATCCCTTTAAAATAGCTTAAATTTAAATACATTAAAATTCTGTTATGAGTCAAAAACCCGCTTTCATCAAAGACCTTTCCTTACCTGTCATTGCGGCGCCCATGTTTATAATTTCCGGTCCCAAACT
>JBGTEN010000195.1:0-2204 GCA_041747755.1 Arenibacter sp.
TCCATTGGAAAAGGGAAGGAAATAGCAGTACCAAAAACCCTGAATTGGGACCTATGGCAAGGACCTGCACCGCGCACGCCTTATCGTGATAATGTGCATCCCTACAATTGGCATTGGTTTAGAAGTTGGGGTACCGGAGAAGTACATAATAACGGCACACATGAAATAGATATTTGCAGATGGGCATTAGGAGTAGATCTTCCTAAGCGCGTATCGTCGGTAGGGGGATTATATACTTTCGAAGATGATTGGGAATTCCCGGATAATCAACAGGTGACTTATGAATTTGATGATAATAAGTTTATTACCTGGACAGGACATAGCAGAGGAATTATGAAACCAAGCAGACCGGGAAGAGGGGCCACGATTTACGGTAGTAAAGGCACCATTATGCTCGACAGAAATTTTTACAAGCTTTTTGACCTTCAAGGAAACCTAATAAAAGAAGCTATTGAAGGGGCTGAAAGTGCCACAACCAATACCATGGGTGAAGGGGAACTGGATGTAATGCATGTCGCCAACTTTTTTGATGGGATCAGAAAAGACAAATCCCTGCAGGCAGATATCAATGATGCCAGTATATCTACCATGTTATGTCATTTAGGTAATATGGCTCAAGATGCGGGAGAATCATTGAATATAGACACTAAAACGGGAAAAGTGCTCAACAATGAAAAAGCCATGCAAGGCTGGAAAAGAGAATATCAGGAAGGTTGGGAACCAAAATTATAAGCAGGAATGAAAAGAAGGGATTTTGTAATAAAAAGTAGTTTGGCTACCGGTGCTATTGCCTCTTCTGCTTCCGCTTTAGGACACGTTTTTGGTTCAAAAAATACCGAAAAAGTATTTAAAATTGGTGTTATTGGAACAGGAGACCGGGGTTCAGGACTGATTCCTATTATTAATGATATTCCCAATTTTGATGTAGTGGCTTGTTGTGATATTCTTCCATTCCGTTTAGAAAACGGTTTAAAAAAGTCGAATCAGAATCCAAAAGGCTATTCGGATTACCGAAAACTTTTAGACGATAAAAATTTGGATGCCGTTTTAATTGCAACCCCCTTTGGAACACATTCGAAAATTGCGCTGGATGCAATTGATGCAGGCAAGCATGTCTATTGTGAAAAAACTTTGGCTAAGGGCTATGATGGTATCTCCCAATTAGTGAAGAAAGTACGAGGTTCGGATCTTATTTTTCAAACCGGACACCAATATCATAGTTATAGATTATATAGCCATATCGTGGAATTGATTCAAACCGGAAAAGTAGGCAAAATAGCAGCCATTGAAAGTTACTGGAATCGCAATGGAAATTGGAGAAGACCTGTCCCCGACCCTCAATTAGAGCGGGCTATCAATTGGCGTATGTATAACGAGTTATCAGGTGGACTTGTGGCTGAACTATGCTCTCATCAATTGGATTTTTGCAATTGGGCCTTGGATGGCGTTCCTGAAAAAGTTATGGGAATGGGAGGTATTGATTATTGGAAAGATGGCCGGGAAACCTATGACAATGTGCATCTCATGTATCTTTACCCCGATGGAGTCAAAGCAAAATTCACAAGTCTTACTTCTAACGCCAATGAGGATTATAAAATAAAAATCATGGGCGATAAAGGTACTCTTATTTTAAATTCGGCCAAGGCCTGGTTCTATCCGGAAGGGCAATACAAAAAAGAATTAGGAGAAGTAGACGGCGTATCGGGAGCTACGGCAGCTTGGGAAGAGGGAAAAGGTATTCCCATAGAAGTAGCTCATGCCGACCCAAGTAAAGATGCCCTTATGGATTTTAGAACTGCTGTATTGCAAAATGAACGTCCTATATCAGATGTTATTGCTGGGGCCAAGGCAGCTATTTGTGTTCAAATGGGATTGGATGCCATGAAAAAAAATGAGATAATAAGCTGGCCATCAGAAGACTATTTAAAGTCTTAGAATTTGAATCAATTTCTAAAGAGTAACTAATACATCGGTGCATACCGTAGGGTTTATAATTTATTGCAAATTAACCTCACTATATTTAGCATTTAGGGTAATCATCGGGCTATCGGCAGCCTTCAAATAACTTCCTTTGTAGGTGGTAGTTCTACCATTTTGGGTTTTGGTAAGCTTTAACTTAGCTGGTGTATTAAACTCTGAGGCTACCCCAGTATAGGATACTTGAAAAGGTGATTCCGGTAGACCACAATTTAATTCCCCATTTT
>JBGTEN010000196.1:0-2346 GCA_041747755.1 Arenibacter sp.
GTTGAAGTGGTGATTGAAGCCAAGGACAATAACGACGAACTCTTTCTAAACGAAAGTGCCGACCTGCTTTTTCACTATCTAATTTTACTTCAGGCGAAAGGATTCACTTTAAAAGATATCGAAAAAGTACTGGAAAGTAGAAGTTAAAGGAATTTCTTATTTCTTTGCTTCCTCAGAGGCACGCTGGTCTAATGTAGTAATCAAATCCTGAGTTTGCAGGTAGACCTTTTTACTGTAATACCTACCAATCTCCCATGTATCGGGATCTATAGCCTTGTTAGCGTCCTTAATAATATCCTCTACTTTGTATTTTAAATCCTGACAATCGCATTTTTCTAAATGGCTATAAAGTATCTCATAAGAGTCTAAAACTTTTTCCGAATAATATTTTTGATGATCAAAATTATTTGAACTTAAGGCCTTTTTGGAGTGGGATAAGCTATAAGAAGCTTTGGAATAAACGGCTTCCCAATCTACACTATCATTAAATAAAAGTAAAAAAGAAAAACTAAGCACTAATATTTTAAAAGTCATAGTTAAGTAGGTTTAACCTTACGAAAACGCTTTATATGTGTGATTGTTGCCTCATATTTTTTATTTACAGTTCAATTTTTAGTATACCTTCGATTTTTCTAGCAAATCCCACCGAAATACCGCATTTATTAATGCGTTAAGGTTTCATTAAAAGTGCATATTTCAACCTGAAATGTGTTAATTTTATAATATGGCTATGAATTTGAGAAAGGGCTTTCGTTTCCAGGTATACGAAGCGCCCGAACAAACTCCTTTTGAAAAACTTTTTGAGATTTTTAGAGAACTCATCACTCATACTTCGGGTGATGTTGATGAGGCTTTGGATTGGTTATGCGAACTGGATAAGGAATATGAGCTCACCGACGAAAATTACACCATTGATGATTTTATCGAAGATTTAAAAGCCAAGGGCTTCCTGCGGGAAGAATTTAGAGATGGTGGTGGTGAAGGCGCAGGAGAGGGTAAGGGGGATTTAGCCATTACGGCAAAGATGGAAAGGGTCATTCGTCAGCAAGCCTTAGATCAAATTTTCGGTAAATTAAAACGCAGTGGTTCCGGAAACCATAAAACCGGTAAATCGGGACAAGGGGATGAACATACCGGTGAACTACGGGAATACCGATATGGTGACGGGTTAGAGCATATTTCTATGACGGAAAGCCTTCGAAACGCCCAAATTCATCATGGAATGGATAGTTTTTCACTTACTGAGGATGATTTGGTTGTAGAAGACACACAGTACAAAGCGCAAATGAGCACGGTGCTGATGATTGATATTAGTCATAGTATGATTTTGTATGGAGAGGATCGGATTACTCCGGCAAAAAAGGTAGCGATGGCACTCGCGGAATTAATTACTACCCGATATCCAAAAGACACCTTAGATATTTTGGTTTTCGGTAATGATGCATGGCCTATTTCCATTCAGGAGTTACCGTATTTAAAGGTAGGACCCTATCACACCAATACCGTAGCCGGATTACAGTTAGCCATGGATATGTTGCGAAGAAAGCGCAATACCAACAAACAGATTTTTATGATTACTGACGGCAAACCAAGCTGTTTGAGAATGCCAAATGGTGATTACTATAAAAACAGTGTTGGATTAGATGACCTTATTGTGGAAAAGTGCTACAATATGGCACGACAGGCCAGAAAGTTGCATATCCCTATTACCACTTTTATGATAGCCCAAGACCCCTATTTAATGCAGTTTATAAGGCATTTTACGGAAGCCAATAAAGGAAAAGCCTTTTTTACGGGATTAAAAGGATTGGGAGAGATGATTTTTGAAGATTATGAGTCTAATCGCAGAAAGAAATTGAAATAGAAGAGGGGAGTAGTGAGTATTCAGTAGTGAGTATTCAGTTTAAAATATTGATAAACAGGTAATTATAATTTTGATGTACAAAGGTAGAAGTAGGAAAAATCAAGCAGCCAAATGCCAAAAGCTAAAAGCTAACAGCAACAAACAACGAAATTAGCAAGCAAGAAAAAAAAATAGCAAATGAAAATCAATTACAAAGAAATTACCCATCTGGGTGCATTAAAAGAATCTGGTTATAAAAGCAAAAATATAAAAGATGAGTTAAGGGGAAATCTAATAGACAAGATTCAGAAAGGGGAAGACACTTTTTCCGGTATATGGGGATTTGAGAACTCGGTCATTCCCGAACTGGAACGCGCTATTTTATCTCGTCACAATATTAATTTATTAGGATTAAGAGGCCAGGCTAAGACCCGCTTGGCCAGATTGATGGTGCAATTACTGGATGAATGGATTCCGGTAGTGGAAGGCTCTGAAATTAATGA
>JBGTEN010000197.1:0-2228 GCA_041747755.1 Arenibacter sp.
TATAAAAACCAAATTGTTGATATACAGACCACAATCAAAGCAAATAGCTTTATGGCAATTCCTGCCTGCCACTGGAGGATATAATACCCACTGGCAACAATAACTGCCTGGTGGAGAATAAAAAAGGGATATACAGCTGTATTTAAATAGCTTAAAGCGGTATTTGAAAAATTAAGGTATTTTATGGTGTAGCCTATTGCTGCTAAAATTATTGTCCAAATATGAAAGGCATTGAGCAAACCATAATAATACAAACTCTTGTCCTGAACCTCGGGTTTACTCGCTTCCCAATCCCAATAGTATTGCCAAATTAAAGCCGTTGCCAAGAGGAGTGCTATTGTTAAAAACAGTTTGCGGTATCTTAGGCAGACAGTCCAAAATGAGGGCACACTACTACATAAAAACCCAAAGAAATAGAAGGTGATGGAAGAGATAAAAACAAACCAGTCACTAATTAAACTTCCTTGTTCCGGCCAATCAATGTACAACCAAAAAAAGTAAAACACAAAGGGCAGAGCCAGCGCTAAAACTGAAATTGGACTATTCAAAACAGTATTTAAAAAAGGGTTAAATCGCTTAAGCCATGTCATTTTTGTCAAAGAAAAAATAGGTAGCAAGAGTATGGTAAACACAAATAAATAGGCCACAAACCACATATGACTCCAAGTAAATGACCCATCTGGGTAAGGTACAATTTCATACACCGAAGGATAAAAGTCCAAATAGCTCATACTAATTCTTCCTTTTTGCATCCACTCGAAATACACTTGCACCGGGGTTATAAAAAAAATCGCAAAGGCCAGCGGTATAAATAAGCGCACAAATCGCTCACCGAAAAAAGCGGCTACTGAGCGTCTTTTAAGTGAAAAGTTTACCCCGACACCGGAAATAAAAAATAGGAGAGGTAGCCGCCATTGATGCACCCACCACACCAACCGGGTAATTTCTGAAGATTTCTCCGTATTATTGATTTCCCAATAATAATGTTCCACAAAGGGTACAGCACAATGAAACACGATTAAAGTCATAAAGGCCAGTACCCTAAGCCAATCTATATAGTGAAGGCGCTCTTGCATAAAATAAAATTAGGTAGTTCTATTTCATAGACGCTTCTTGACTTTAAATGGTTGCCTACGAATCACCTTCGTTTTGAAGAAATGCTCTTAGAAAATCTTAACTTGTTAGATTAAAGTAGTTAGAACTATTAAAAATCCTTTAGCTTAGTATTTTGAAAAGGACAAAGGGCACTCCATAAACTGTTCACGACAATACCTATCTTTTAAAACTAAATTTACTAGACTATGTTCAGGCATCAAGGCAAAAGCAGGACCTTAAAACATAATCTGCGAATTGCTACAGTCCTCTCCTTTGTCGCTGGAATTGTAAATGTTACGGGGTTCCTATCTTTTAAGCAATTGACCACCAATGTAACTGGTCATTTTGCGCTATTCATGAATGATGTAGCTAACTTTGAATTTTGGATAGGTACCATATATTTTCTTTACCTGTTCTCTTTTCTTTTTGGTTCCTTTTTATCCAGTTATCTTATTGAGCAATTTAAAGAAAAAAAGAAGGTCAATATTTTTCTTCTGCCCACCTTGATTGAATCTTCATTGTTACTATCTGTTGGAATATTTGGTGACCTAATAGCCTTGGGTTATCCCGACCTAATCATTTGCTTACTCCTTTTTGCCATGGGAATTCAAAACTCTTTTGTAACCAAAATTTCCAATGCAGTAGTAAGAACAACTCATCTCACCGGTTTATTTACTGATTTAGGCATAGATATTTCACAATTATTTTTTCCAAAATCGTACCCAAATAGAAAAAAATTGGAAGCCCATATTAAACTACGGATATCTATTATTGCATTCTTTTTTGCTGGTGGATTGGTGGGTGGCTTTTTATACTCTAAAGTCGACTTAAAATTAAGCACCCTTATTTTTGCTGCTTTAATCTTAGTTGTAAGTCTATTTTACGATGATTTCAGATATCGATTCATTAGAAGAAAAAGAAAATCCAATCAGAAAAAGTTATCCACTACATTTTAACCTGTAAACTATTAAGATTTCGTCTAATAGTGTAATACATAACCATTTAAACTAAGCAAAATATTTATTAGCTTAGAACTAAAAAACAATAGTCAAAGTCTCAAAAGAACCACCTTAACTATGAAAAGAGACCTTTTTGCAAACAAGCAGATTAAAACAAATCTGATTATCTATGCA
>JBGTEN010000198.1:0-7014 GCA_041747755.1 Arenibacter sp.
TACCTATGTTCCGCTAACAGTACAGTACTTGCCAACTTCTAATACCCAAATTGGTATTGCTTTACCTTATATTATGTATAACCCTATTCAGGGCGTATCAGGAAGCGGATTAGCCGATATACAGCTGATAGGGAAATATCAGTTCTATCGTAAGGATGGCACAGGAAAAACTTTTCGATTACTTGCTAAAACGGTTCAATCTTTGCCGACCGGGGAAGTATTGGATCTAATGGATTTGAGTACCGGAATGTATCAAGGATATGCAGGTATAGTAGCTGGTTATGAATCGCTGAAATTTGGCATATCTAATGAGCTTGGTTATTCTTGGATGCCGGATGGTACACTGGATGGGTTGAGACATAAACTGGGATTTGGATTACCTCTATTAAAACCCGTTTACCCTAATAAACAGCTCAACCTATATTTTGAGTATTCTAGTTTTTGGCTTCCTCAACGAGATGGGTATCAATTATTATATGCTCAAGGGGTTCAGTACGCCAGCAAGGATATCACTTTTGATTTAGCCGTACAGGCTCCTTTGGTTAATGACATGCCCCTTGGTATGAGACTTGAATATAGTGTTTATTTCGGAGGAAGATATACCTTTTAAATCAATTATAGTAAATAAATAAATCAGAAATTATTAAAACTCATTGTTTGAAACCGGATATTTTGGACGTAATATTTATAAATGTCAGGTTTCATGTAACTATTTAAAAACAAATTATAAAAAATGAAAAAATCAATTATAGTAACATTGGTCATTGGGATAATGACTGTGTTTAATGTAAAGGCACAAAATGGAATGGATCAATTTAGTATTCAGGTTGATGGTCTAGGCTGTCCATTCTGCGCCTACGGGCTAGAGAAAAAGTTTAAGGAATTTAAAGGAATAAAAGATGTAAAAATTGATATCGAAACCGGTGATTTTTCGTTTTCCTATCCCGCTGAAAAGGCTTTATTACTTACTGATGTTCAGAAGCAGGTAGAAAAAGCAGGTTATACTCCTATCACTGCCAAAATTGAGCGTGCCAATGGAAAGGTGGAAGAATCGAATTCTCCTGTAGTGCAGAATAGTTCTGAAAAAACTGTAAAGCAGGAAAAAGTAATAGTCGCCGGTAATTGTGGTATGTGCGAAGCAAGAATTGTTAAGGCCGCTAAAGGAGTTTCCGGAGTTACCAATGTTGCCTGGGATAAGAATACAAAGTGGATGACTGTAGGTTTTGACTCAAATACCACGTCCCTTTTAGAGATAGAAAAAGCTGTTTCTGCCGCAGGGCATGACACCCATACCAGTAAAGCTGCCGATACAACTTATAAAAGCCTTCCCGCCTGCTGTTTATATGAGAGAATCGGAAAATAAAAGAGAAGTATTGTAGAAATTATTTACTGATTAATTTAGAGCTATTTGATCAACTTAGTATCCACTAAGTTTAAAATGGTCAAATAGCTTATTAAAACAAATACCATGAGGAAATTATATTTAGTAATGATTGTTGTGTTGCTCTTTGTATCATGTGCAAAAAAGATAGACCCTCCAAAAGAATGGGCTCTTCTAAATAGCGTTACATTAAAAGGGATTAACCCTATTGGACTTGCTGTAATGAATGGCGAACTCTGGCTCTCGGATGGAGACCATAATCGCTTGGTTCAAATAAACCCAAAGGGTGAAATTTTAAAGGAAATAGACTCGTTAGAACGACCAATGCACATAGATGCGGATAAGGAAATTTTATACGTACCGCAGTACGGCATGGATAATATAGCAATTTTTAATGGGGATAAAAGGGGTATTCTTGATGTCCAAGATAGTTTAGATGCACCGGCCGGGGTATCGGTTTACAAATCAGAATGGGCAATTGCCGATTTTTACAACAACAGAATTTTATATAATAACGGTAAAAACCAAATTTCTTTTGGTAAGGAAGGTAGAGGAAACGGGGAGTTTTATTACCCTACTGATGTCCAGATTACAGAAAATGAAATTTGGGTAGCAGATGCATATAACAATCGAGTTCAGGTATTTGATAAAAAAGGGAATTTCCTTAAAATTATTGGCGCGGAAGAAAAAATGAATGCAGCCACCGGAATTTATGTTTCTGCAGATGAGCTTTTTGTTACTGATTTTGAAAACGATAGAGTTTTGATTTTTAATCTGAAAGGTGAACTTAAACAAGTATTAAAAGAAGAGATTGAAAAACCAACAGATATTCTAAAGGAAGGAGATACCTTGTTTATTATTAATTACAGATCCGGGAAGTTAAATACCTATGACTTGCAACCTGTTTCAAATTAGATAAGACAGTAAATTTATAAAATGAAAATCATGAAGAAAACCTATACGGTTCAAGGAATGACCTGTTCCAGATGCGTAGCATCGGTGACGGAAAAATTGATGTTGGTTAAGGGTGTAACGGAAGTACAGGTAAATTTAGAAAAATCTGAAGCCCAGATTGAAATGGAAAAGAATATTCCTATTGACGAATTAAAACAGGCTTTAGCAGATAAATATTTAATTAGTGAGAAGGTAGATTCTGTGCCCCCTACCATAATGTATGAGGCTCAGGACAAATCAAAGTTTCAGCAATTAAAACCTTTATTTTTAATTTTTCTTTTCCTTTTCTCTGCTGCTTTTTTGATGAATTACCAAAATTGGAATACGGCTAATGCCATGCTAGATTTTATGGGCCTCTTTTATATTGTTTTTAGTTTTTTTAAGTTGCTCGATTTAAAAGGGTTTCCCGAAAGTTTTCGGATGTATGATCCACTAGCCAAAGTCTTACCAGTTTATGCTTGGATTTACCCTTTTATAGAGTTGGTGTTAGGACTACTATTTTTAATGCGAATCCAAATTACTTTCGCCCTAATCGCTACTATTTTGGTTTTGGGCATTACAACAATAGGGGTTACTAAAACACTTTTAAATAAAAAACAAATTCGTTGCGCCTGTCTGGGAACTGCATTAAAACTACCGATGACCGAGGCAACATTTATTGAAAATTCGATTATGTTGATTATGGCTTTTGTAATGTTATTTAAAGCAATACTATAAAAAGTATAGAAACTCAATTAGGTTAGAAGCTTTAACGCAGATTGAAAACCACAACAAAGTAGAAACCAAAAAATCCCTCTGGAACTTCCAAAGGGATTTGTTAAATCGGTACTGTTTCAGAATTACATCATTCCCGGCATTCCTCCTCCACCCATTGGTGGTCCTGCAGGTGACTCCTCTTTTACCTCAATCAAGGCGCATTCCGTCGTCAAAATCATTCCAGCAACTGAAGCTGCATTTTCTAAAGCAATTCTGGTTACTTTTTTAGGGTCTATTATACCTGCTTTAAGCATATCTACATATGTTTCTGATTTGGCATCAAAACCAAAATCACCTTTGCCTTCCAAAACTTTTGAAACAACAACTGAACCTTCTCCACCAGCATTTTCCACTATTGTTCTTAAAGGAGATTCTATGGCTCTTGCAACAATTTGAACGCCAGTTTCTTCGTCCGCATTTTCTACTTTTACTTTTAATAAGGCTGCTTTAGCCCTAATAAAGGCGGTACCACCCCCTGCAACAATACCCTCTTCAATAGCAGCTCTGGTAGCATGCAAAGCATCATCTACCCTGTCTTTTTTCTCTTTCATTTCAACCTCAGAAGCAGCGCCTATATAAAGAACAGCAACCCCACCAGCCAATTTAGCCAAACGTTCTTGCAACTTTTCTTTGTCGTAATCAGAAGTAGTGCTTTCTATTTGAGCTTTAATTTGGTTTACTCGTGTTTTAATATTTTTCGCGGCACCGGAACCATTTACGATAGTGGTGTTATCTTTGTCAATAGTTATTTTTTCACAGCTACCTAACATATCAACTGTAGCGTTCTCTAAAGAGAATCCTCTTTCTTCTGATATTACAGTACCATTGGTTAAAATTGCGATATCTTCCAACATGGCTTTTCTTCTATCTCCAAAGCCAGGCGCTTTAACGGCTGCAATTTTTAAAGAACCTCTTAATTTGTTTACAACCAAAGTAGCGAGTGCTTCACCATCTACATCTTCGCAAATAATAAGTAGCGGTTTTCCTGACTGCGCAACAGGTTCTAATACCGGAAGCAAATCCTTCATTGAAGAAATCTTTTTATCGTATAATAGGATAAGCGGATTGTCTAAATCGGCAATCATTTTTTCGGAATCAGTTACAAAATATGGAGATAAATAGCCTCTATCAAACTGCATTCCTTCTACAATATCTACGTAAGTTTCTGTTCCTTTTGCTTCTTCTACAGTAATTACACCTTCCTTGCCTACCTTACCAAATGCTTGTGCTATTAAGTCTCCAATAGTTTCGTCATTGTTGGCAGAAATTGATGCAACTTGTTTAATTTTTTCAGAGGAATCACCTACTTTTTTTGCTTGCTTAGCAAGATCTTCAACTATGGCTTCGACTGCTTTGTCTATACCTCTTTTAAGATCCATAGGATTTGCTCCTGCGGCAACGTTCTTTAAGCCTTCTTTCACGATGGATTGTGCTAAAACCGTTGCGGTAGTAGTTCCGTCACCTGCTAAATCATTTGTTTTGGAAGCAACTTCTTTTACCATTTGGGCGCCCATGTTTTCCAAGGGGTCTCTTAACTCTATTTCTTTGGCTACAGTAACACCATCTTTTGTAACCACCGGAGCTCCAAAAGATTTACTAATAATTACATTTCTTCCCTTTGGACCTAATGTAACTTTAACAGCATTTGCCAGAGCGTCCACCCCTCTTTTAATGCCGTCACGTGCTTCTATATCAAATTTTATGTCTTTTGCCATTTTTAAATTGATTTTTGTTTATTAAATAATTGCTAAAATATCGCTCTCACGCATCATTAGGTAATCGGTACCGTCAAGTTTTAACTCTGTACCAGAGTATTTGCCGTAAAGTACGGTGTCTCCAACTTTTACAGTTACCTTATCATCTTTAGTACCTGGTCCAACGGCCACGACTTTACCTTTTTGAGGTTTTTCTTTAGCTGTATCAGGAATGTAGATTCCGGAGGCTGTTTTTGTTTCAGCTGCAACGGGTTCTATGAGAACTCTGTCTGCTAATGGTTTAATGCTAACTTTAGCCATATTATTCGTTTTTTAAGTTTTAAAATTCTTGTTTCAATAGGCAGAAATTATGCCATTGCGCAAAACCTGACAATTTGCTAAAATAAAAATGCCAGCTTGTCATTGCGGCTGGCACTTTACTATCTAAAATAGGTTTTGTATTATCTTAAGGTATCTATAGGACTTTCCTGAGATGGTATAGTTGTTGGGATTTCATCAGGAACAACGGTTTCGATTGAATTGTCATCACCCCCTTGAAGCAATTTAGAGTCTGCACCACTATAGTTACTTTTTAAGGCAACATTAGAGAGTAGAATGAGAACAATCAAAAGAGTTGCCAAGGTCCATGTACTTTTATCCAAAAAATCCCCGGTTTTCTTTACACCTCCTACAATTTGCGTTCCACCACCACCAAAAGAAGAAGATAATCCGCCACCTTTTGGGTTCTGCACCATGATAACCAACATTAATAAAAGACAAACAATGATTATCAGTATTATAAAAATTGAAAATGTACTCATCTCTGTTCTAAGCGTTTTCTTGTTGTATTTTTTCTACTTCTTTAATTCGGTCTGCAAAGAAACCACTTTTTTCCGGATATTTCAAACTTAATATTTTATAAGATTGGATGGCTTTTTTGTAGTTTTTTTGTTCCAAATAAACTCTTGCCAAGGTTTCTGTCATCAACTCATTTTTGTCCCATTTGATGGAATCTTTTATGTCTATTGTAGATGTAAATTTGTCTTTGGGGACAATTTTGGGATTCTGCTCAATAAATTTATCAATAAGCTCAAACTTTTTCCTTTTCAACTTGTTATCATCCGTCTTTTCGAAATTTTCCTTTTTTTGATTATTTGTTTTACTTGGGGAGTCTCTGTCAATTGTTTTGGTTGAGGTTAGTTGTAACCATTGGGCGAATGAATATTTTTCCTGTGGCGTAAAGGATAATGGTTTTCCTAATTCTAGTTCCTCCTCATTTTTTTTTTTAGCCTTAGCAATATCCTTGTCTACTTTGGGATCTTTTGATGTAAATAATGTGGGATCTAAAATTTGTTCTGCATCTTTTATGTTTTGGGGAAGTGGGCCATCTCCTGAATCCTCAATTAAGGGTACTTCACCGACTGTTAAGCCCTCTACCTCTTCAGCAATTGTTTCAGTGTCCACTAATGGCGCAGTTTTACCGGTAATAGTATTTGCAATGGTATTTTGCAAAAATTCTTTTGAGGTAATAAAATCAAAAAGAACTTCTCTATCCGCGGTATAGGCGGCAGTAACTTTTAAAGCAGTGTTGTATTTAAAGCTATTCAGATTTTTAAGTCCTTTTAGTCGAAGAGAATGAGCGGCTTGAAAATAGGGGTATGCTTCCAAAATATCTTCTAACTGGTTAGTCTGCTTTAATAGGACTACCTCATTGGGATGTTGTAACAAGTATGTAAAGTCGGCAACATTCATAAATTTCTACCAATCTGCAAGGGATGCGTTAAATATATCTTGTGTTATTCGTTCAAAGATGGCCTGATGTGCCTCGTCTTTAACCACGGCCAATTGAGAATTGGCGTCATAGTCGAAAAAAAAAGAAAACCTACGTTCAAAATCTACATCCTCTTTGGTGTTATTAAAAAACCGGACGTTTACACTAATAGTCAGTCTGTTTTGGGCTGCTCTCTGTTGGGCAGTAGCGGTCATTGGTGCAATACGGTATTCCATAATCTCGCCCTCATACAATAAGTCTCCTCCGGAAGTAACCAAATCCAGACTAGTCTGGTTTAATATCAAATCTTGTAAAAATAAAGTAAAATCTCTATCCATTCCCGGCTCAAAGGTAGACCCGGGGCTTTGAGTAGAATAATTTTGAAAATAATTTACTTGGAAGGTTTTGGCGGTGCCAACATCACCTCCGGTGAAGTTATAGACACCGCAACTCCACAA
>JBGTEN010000199.1:0-5926 GCA_041747755.1 Arenibacter sp.
CCTTTTGGTATTTCTAAAGATGGAATGTTCAATACGGTCTGACTACCGTAGGTTTTAGAGAGATTCGAAATTGTTATCATGAAGTACTATTTGAGTAAAAGGTTTTTAATCTATTCTTTTTATCCGTTTTTTTGTTTAAACCCGGCAATCATACCATACTTTTTCTTTGCATATTGGGCAGTAACTATATCCAGAAGCCTGCTCTTAAATGTAAAACCGACAAGCCCTAAAACAGTTAGCACGATGACTGCTGCCTCTAATGATATTAAATAATAAAACAGGCTAAACAATATCATTGGTGCTATTAACACAGGCAACATAATTAAAAATTGGGTGGCACTCGTACCTTGCATATTGCCAAAAGGACTTTGATCGAGTTCTATTCTTTTCTTGTTGAATGACCCAAAATAGAGTATTACAGGTATATTAACTCCGAGGTTGTAGACCGCACAGGCCATATTAACCGCAAATATGTTCCAACCAAAGTAAACATAGGGTATAGTTAGGAAGAACATCGCCACTACACTCACAGTAATTAATAAAGCCTTAGATTCCAAATACTTTCTTAAGGGAATATTCTGAGACATCATCATACTGTAATAAGCGCTATCCCAGGCCGGAATAAATTGACCAAAATTGGATAAGAAAATCCCAGTCATAAAAATTCCCAAAAACACATGTATAAAAACCATATCAGCATACACTTCCTGTGTATAAAATATCAATCCATAGAATACAAATAATAGAGAAATATACACTTGCGACTTGGTTCGCTTATTGCGCCAAATGAGTTTTAAGTCCAATTGAAGAAAAGGCGCCATTTCTCCGAATCGCTTGGTCCAAGCCAAATCTGTGGTCTCTGCTGTCTTTGATTTCACTTTTAGGATGTCATCCAAATACAACATTTTCCTAAGATAGGTATAGTTGATGAAATAGCTTAATACTAATAGTCCCAATGGGATAAGTACCATAACGGGGTATGCATATAACCCATGGAAAATAGGAGCAAAGATTTCCTTTACCTGAAGCAGCCCAAAGTAATCAAGTGCAGACAAGAATACAATGCTACCTCCAATATAAAATAAGGCTTTATCGCTTTTATTGATTAAAAAGTTGATATAATTGACGCACAATGCCAGAAGCACCATCCCCAAAAACCACACCAAGACATTTAATAAAGGATATCCTTTTATCAGCAATACAATGCAAAATGGCAAGAAACTTACCACTACCAGAAGATTAAAGCCGGAAAATGCGGAACGCCCCAAAATATAATGTACAATACTCGATTTTGGAATGTCGTTGATTAGTAAAGGTCTTATATCCAACACGGGTAGCTTTTGCATAAAATACCGAAAGAAAAGCTCCACCAGCAACCAGTAAAGCACATACTGCGATACCACCCACATGGGGCCCTGGTCCGGAACCAATTCGCGTAGAATAAAATAGAGACTGCCACTAAGAGCCGTTAAAGAGGCCAAAAGATATAGCCCCATAAAGATCATAAAAATCTTTATCCCCAGACTTTTACCAAAAGCAGCCGATCTAAAAAACGACTTCCATTGTAAAGTGATAAAGTGTTTGAACATGGCGTATTGGTTATTTTCATTGGTATTGGTGCTTTAAAAGTAAATTTTGTTACACTAAAATCCTATTTTTTCCTATTCTGATTTAATATGGCGATGGCTTTGTTTAATTTTGCAGCAAAAATTTAACAATGGCTCAATTTTATCCGTTAGCAGTACAAAGCATTAAAGTTTTAACTCCGGACTCGGTTGCGATAACATTTGATATTCCAAAGGAATTAATTCAAACCTTTTCCTTTGTGGCCGGACAATATATTACGATTAAAAAAGAAATAAAGGGGAAAGAACTCCGTAGGGCATATTCCATTAGTTCCTCACCTAAAAGCGGCCATATTACGATCGGAGTAAAGAAGGTCGATAAAGGCGGATTCTCCGATTATGCCCATTCTCAACTTTCCGTAGGAGATATACTGGAAATAATGCCCCCCGAGGGACGTTTTATTTTTAAGGAGAATACGCAAGCGAAGAACATTGCAGCCTTTGCAGCAGGTAGTGGCATTACCCCTATACTAAGTATTGCCAGAACAGTTTTGGAAAGTAATGCCAGGAATACCTTTGTACTGGCATACGGCAATAAATCCTTTAAGGATACGATGTTTTACACGGAGCTAGTAAAGCTCCAATTAGAATATACCAATAGGTTTTTTGTATATTTTATTTGTAGTAAGGAACATGAAGAGAATTCTTTGTTCGGTCGTATTGACCGCTCTACTGTAAATTATGTTGTCAAAAACAAACATAAGGATTTGATTTTTGATGATTTTTATGTTTGTGGTCCTGAAGCCATGATTCATTTGGTAATCGATACTTTGAAAGATAAAGGCATTGCAGATGATCGCATTCATTTTGAATTATTTACCTCAACAGAAATAAAGGACGAACTACCTGAAACGGTTGATGGGAAAACCGAAATAACCGTGGTTCTCGAAGATGAAACTTATACCTTTTCCACGGATAAGAAGAATCTGGTGTTAGATGCAGTTTTAAAAGAAAATATTGATGCGCCTTATTCCTGTCAGGGAGGTGTTTGCAGCAGCTGTATTGCTAGGGTTACCGAAGGGAAAGCCGAAATGGTTAAAAATCAGATATTAACTGATGGCGAAATTGCGGAAGGATTGATTCTCACTTGTCAGGCACATGCCCTAACACCTATTTTGAAGGTGGATTATGATGATGTTTAATCCTTGCCTCAAAGGGGAATGTTCATGGGTAGCATGATTTTTCATGAATTGTGACAGCTTCAAGTTCTTATGGAGATGCTTCCCCCGAATGCTTGGGGTTAGCATGACAAAAACAAACTAAAAGCTAAAAATCAAATACAAGTTCTGAAAACAAGAAACCTTGAAACTTGAACCTCTTAAGTGCAGGTGTTAGAATCAAGAGCGGGTTCAAATACAAATACAAATTCGGGAATCAAGAAACTCTGAAACCAGAGACTTGAGAAAACTTCTGACTTTAGCCTTTTAAAGGGCTAGGAAGCCTTTAGGTCCTCCAAAACCCGCATGGCGTGGTCGTAACCGATGGTATACGCTTTTTCAATACCTTTTCGGTCTAAAACCCCGATGGTTTCTACTTCCTTGGCTTCAAACAACAAATCGCAGGCAGCCAATTTTTGACGGTTTACGGCATAAATCATCAATCCGGTAACTCTTCCGGTTAATTGAAAGGAATTTTTTAAATCGGCCTTCCGTGCTGTAGTCACTATTGAGACATTACTCCCGATAATGTAATCTACTTTATCCTTTATAGGTTCCAAGGGAAAATTGTTCATAATGCCGCCATCTGCATAAAATTGCCCATCCAACTCCACCGGACTAAACACGGGGGGCAAGGCAGCCGAGGCAAGTAAGGTCATAATTAATTCGCCGGAAGAGAAAAACGCCTCTTCCCCTTTCTCTAAATTGGTTGCTACTACATACAATTTATGTTTTAGCGCTTCATACGTATCCACAGGGAAGTAAGCTCTAAACACCTCAAAATACCGATCGGTATCGATAAAACCTGATTTGGAAATAGTGAAAAAGTTGTATTTAAATAGTGGGGTTTCTTTAAAAAAAAGTAACATTTCTTCAATGGTATTGCCATTGGCATACAAAGCCCCTACCAATGCCCCAACACTGCTGCCGGAAACACTTCCTGGAACCATACCAAACTCTTTTAGTGCTTTAATGACACCTATATGTGCCATGCCACGCACACCCCCTCCGGAGAGCACAAGACCTATATTCCCACTATTTAATAAATCTGAACTCACAATACTAATTTACCTGCAAAAATAGTATCATTACAGCGCAAATACACCTAAGAAAAAGGTAAAATATAAGCAAATTTACCAACTGCTTAGTCTAAAACCTGTGACAGAAACAAAGGTCTGATCCTCAAATGGGCCATTCAACGAACGAATAAACTTCTTATCTATATCTGTCATCTAATCTTCACTCTTTATTCCCTCAAAAGACTGACCTATTGGTCGGTTTGGCAAAATTGTACCGGTTTCTATTCCGTTAACATACTTCGTGCCTCTTCCATGAGTTCAACCCTTTTTTCCAACCCAATCTCAAGAGGCAACTGCGCCAGTCCCAATATGCGTCTAAGGATTTCAATGGCAGTGAACTTCCTCAGAAGTACATTGTCCAATTCCAGAAAAGATTGATAATGATTTAAAGCCTTTACTATAAGATTCTCTGGTTGATCTGCCATTCTTAAATGCGCTATGGTTACGCCTATTTCAAATTCCGGTGGGCCAAAAAAGCAAAATTCAGGATCTATAATTTGTATTCCCTTTGCTGTCCTTAACCAACTTCCGGGAAAATAGTCGCCATGCAAAAGGGATCTTCCATCCGCTAGATAGAGCATCCCTAATTCAGCTGCCCTTTGCTTAAGAGAGACATCTTCTTTAAAAGTCAAGGAAGCTGACTTTAGTCCCGATATGACCTTATCCAAATCCAGCCCATTATCCTTCAAAAAGGGGTAAATAAATATATGTTCGTGATTTAATGCCCTCATTGCTTTATTGGAAATGGTTTTTGGCGCCGTCTCTACTGTAATTCCCCTATGCAGTTTGGCTGCAAATTCCATAATGAGCATTAATTCACTTTCCCTTATGCTTTCTCCTTTTCGGTAAAGGAAAGTAAAGTCAGAACCCTTTCCCAAATCCTCTAAGAGCATCACACTGTTCTTCTTGTCAAGCCCTATTATTCCTGGCATCACGCTTGCCAAATCGGGAACGACCGCAATTAGCTCGTAGAACTCAGCCTCACGAAGGATCCGATCTACAGGCGCTGCCACATGGGGATACTTTTCTACATATTCTCTGCTTTGCTTAACAATAAAAGAGCGTTTTTCAGTTATTATCCTAAGAGTAAAATTCATATTCCCCTCTCCGGGTTTCTCTAAACAATGAATCTCTTCCCCGGAAGTAAGCCAATTCCTATTTAAAAGATACCTTGTTAGCTCAGCCTTGTCTGCTGTTAGTTTTATCATTTTCAATCCTCCTTTTAAACTCATTACTAATTTTTCAATATACCCGGGAACCAGATTACAACAATAGGTTACAGGGAAGCCATTCTTTTTATTACAAGACAAATATCGCTTAAAAGTCCTTTTGATACTTCTTTTACAGTATCGGCAAGATGTATTTAAAATGGCTTTTTAGAAATCTCTTCTCTCGCAGCTATAGAAAAACATAAAGCGGTATCCCGAGCTTTTTAGATTATTCTTTAAAAAAAGCCATATGCTTTATCTAAAATTACTGAACCGAAATCAAATTGGGTAGTAATAATCTATTTTATAGTGCAAAAGAGCCTTAAAAGTATCCCACTTTCCGGTAGCCAAGAAAGTATAGCCCCCCTTTTTACTTCAAACCAACTATACGGTTCGTTGTGACCCATTTGAAGGTTAATTAATTCCCCTTTTTAAACATCTTATCGAATTTTAATACATTTCAACTTCTAATTTTCAAGAAGACTACTTTTCTTGTGTTCTTTGATACAGACTTAACGGTCTGTTTTACCCAAAACCCAAATCTTATGGAAAAAAACCTAAAGCGCATGGCCACCATGCACCGAATGCAAGTAACTGGTTTAGAGCTATTTTACAAACAAGGCTACTACAATACCAGTGTTGATGATATTTTAAAGGAGCTTTCCCTCTCCAAAGGAGCCTTTTACCATCACTTTGAATCTAAGGAGGAATTCTTCGTGAATATTATCCAGAATCTAGTATTTCAAAAAGTATATCATATGCTTGTTGAACCCATTTCAGGAATAGAAGACCCCCTTAATGCAATTTCAAAGTGTTTTGAAGATGCTCTTGAAACGGCAGAACATAATGAGTTGGAT
>JBGTEN010000200.1:0-3031 GCA_041747755.1 Arenibacter sp.
GGACGATCATAGTAAGAATATATCTTTCCTAATGAACGCTGTGGGAGAATGGAAGTTGGCCCCGGCTTATGACCTTACCTTTTCAAATTCATCGCACGGTATGCACAGTACTATGATTGCGGGAGAAAGTAAATCCCCTGGGCAGCAACACTTGTTAGAATTGGCAAATACCTTCGGAGTAAAAAACCCTGAAACTATTATTAATAAAGTAAAAAGTGCCATTGCCGACTGGGAGATTTATGCCAAGGATTCCGGTATTAGTAAAGCGTCCAAAAAACAAATTGCCCAGGCGATGAAGGAAATTAGCAAAGGGTAAAATACGGGGTGTGATTGATATAATCCAAATAATTCTCCCCGTTTGAATAATCACAACCTGTATTTAGGGGAACGGAAGCTCTTATTTTTGAGTGAATGCAGTTTACGAAATGAAGGAGAAGATAAGTGCTGGAGGTGGGGAAGGAAGTTGCCCGCCATTTTCAAAATGGTATGTGTCAATTTTCTACAAAAACAGTTCCGCAAAAGGTTAATTACCGGAATACCAATAGAGACCCAGAATGGGACTCTTAATACAAAAACTTTTCCTTCAATTAAAACCGTCCCCGAAAACCGCCTATTATGAAACCGATGTTTGTGTCGATAAATGTTATTTTGAAAACGTTGAATCCTCAATTTTATGTTTCGAATAAGCAAAAATGAAGGTCGACAGGAGATACATAATCACAACTAACAGTGCTGAAAATATTGCAGGCAGATAGATATCGATTACCGCCATTTGATTGTTTACCCGAGACAAAGAATCAAAATAGTCAATGCAAAATATCCAATCAAGAATAAAGTAATTAATATAATTCCTGTTTTTATTCTTTTCCTTACTCGGAAAAGCTAGGTACTATAGATATTTTCCACTTTTATCTTGTCCCATATAGTAAGTCCAACCTCAACGCCAAAATAACAAACGGACAGCTAGAAACGAGAAAAACGAAAGCCATTTTCACAGGCAACGCTCCACGTCATTGTTATTTACGCAATAGCTATTTGCCTGTTAGAGAATTATGTAACTAATTTCAATTATTGTGTAACACACTAATCTATAATCTCCCTAACTTCCTTAAAGTCATTTTAACCAGTTTTGACTTTAGCTATTCTGATATTCTGGGTCATAAAAGTGAAGCATGTTTTTGGAAATACTTTGAAAACAATAAATAAATAAAGTTATGAGAGACATTGTATGGATTATTGTGGTTATCCTTGTTATCGGGTGGTTGGTAGGTTTCATGGCCTTTCCCAATTTAGGAGGGATAATCCACGTCATTTTGGTGATTGCAGTCATATTGATTGTTTACAAACTAGTCACTGGCCGGAAGTTATAACGATTTAAATGATCATAAATCTAAAAATTCCCCTTTTCGCAAGGGGAATTTTATTTAAAGAACCTTGAGAATAGTTCAAATTAAGGACAGTATCAGAAAACGAACATATTATAAGACTTTTTCAACACGATAAAAAGAACTCTTGCTAATTCAGTCCCTTTCACAATGAATACCATAACAGACGAAGATATTTTAGATAAACTATCAGAAATGCAGAAAATGACGATGCTGGAACCAGAGGATATTGCCGAGGCAATTTATTACGCCCTCACGCAACCGAGCCGCGTGAACATAAATGATGTCTACATTATTCCTACGGAACAACAGTAAGCTTCGCTTTTTTTAGTGGAACCAAGCGTTCGAAGTTCGGTATTGAATTATTGGAACTGGGGATTCTGGAATTTGTGTATAAGAAACTATTAGCTTAAGTGGGCTAAACAATCCTTTTTAATTGTAAAATCAATACAATGTAAAACTATGAAAAGCAAAGAGCGTCTAATTGCAAACCCCGTGAATAATGACCATGAGACAATTTTTGCGGATAAGAATACGATAAAAAAAAGATTTGACACTGCTTTACAATTTGATAAAGAACGACAGTCAGTTATACTTCAGAGTATTGGTGATGCGGTAATTGCGACAGATATAGATGCAAACATTATGCTGATGAATTCTGTAGCTGAAGAGCTTACTGGATGGAAATCTGAAGAAGCGACAAATAAACCAATAACGGATGTATTTCATATTATCAATAAACTAACAAGGGAATTAAGTGATAGCCCGGTTGAATCAGTTCTTAAAACCGGGAAAGTATTAGAATTAGATCCGGATACTGTATTGATTTCCCGCAATGAAAAAAAGGAATATTATATTAGCGATAGCTGTGCGCCTATTCTCAACACAAAGGGGAATATAATGGGTGTTGTGCTTGTTTTTAGGGATGTGTCAAAGCAAAAGGAAGAGGAAGTCCTTAAAGAAAAAATTACAGCTGATTTAGTCCAGCGAAATAAAGACCATGAGCATTTTGACAGAATTATTTCCCATGACCTAAAATCACCTGTTGCAAATATTATTAGTTTGACCGCATTGATAAACGATAAAGATTTAGAAGAAGGCGAAAGAGAATTTATGATGAATGCACTTACTACTTCTGCTGAAAGATTAAATGAGGTGATTGATGATTTAAATGTTATTCTAAGAATCGGAAAACAATTAAGCGAAAAAAAGGAGCTGGTTCATTTTTCAAAGCTTGTTAGTAGTATTCAAGATAGCATAAGACATATTCTGGAAAAAGAAAAGGCACATTTTAAAATAGATTTCTCTCGAATAGATAAAATGCTCACCATTAAAAGTTACTTGTATAGCATTTTTTATAATCTTATTTCAAATAGTATAAAGTACAGGCGATCTGATGTGCCATTAGATATTACAGTTGAAAGCGACCTGGTCGATAAAAAAATTATTCTCACATTTAAAGATAACGGCCTGGGAGTTGACCTAAATAAAAGTGGGCATAATTTATTCGGATTATACAAACGCTTCCATACCAATAAAGCCGAAGGAAAAGGAATGGGACTGTATATGGTAAAATTGCAGGTGGAAAAATTAGGTGGAAAAATAAGTGTAAAAAGCATAGTAAACCAAGGGACAGAATTTACAAT
>JBGTEN010000201.1:0-10291 GCA_041747755.1 Arenibacter sp.
GACACTCGCTTTTTTAAATTCTTGGCTTTACCTACATAGAGTATTTTTTCTGTAGCATCATAAAATTGATATACCCCAGGGGCTTCCGGCAAACTGCTTAATTGTAATTCTATGGGGATATCCGGCATTAAATTGGAATACGTTGTACAATTTTTTTGTTAGGGTTAAATTACTATGTTTTTCCATCAGGCGAAAGGAAATTAAGATTATTTAACGCGACAAAATTTTTCATCATGCCTATAAAAATAATAGTTAATACCTACCGCTGCTTAGACCAAATATTCGTCTGTATTCATCACATAACCATCCCTCTACAAGTTTTATGTTTCAAAAGCCACCATTTTAATAAAAAATGTGGCTTTTCTTTAAAATCATTATAAATGAAGTAGTTAAAATTTATCAATTTAACAATGAAGAAAAAATTAATTTTTTTTGATAAAAATCTGTAAATCAATAATTTAAAAATAAGATTGCTTTATGCAAAAGTCATTTTTTTGTTTACAAAACGTTAAATTTTATGTAAAAAATGGTATTTCATCGATAAAAAGTGCTTTTGGTAGGATTTTGTATAAGATTTTTCTTTACATTTAGAGAATCAAAACTTTAAACCAAATGGAAAACTATATCATCACTCTTGGCACCTATTTAATTTTGATGCTTTTCTTCAAAATTTATTATGCAGTGGCTTCAAAAGATTAACTATTTCTTCAAGTTTACCCCGACTTCTGAAATTTAAATCTCTTTGATGTTCAAAAAAGAGTTACGCTTAAAATACTCCAAATTAAGAGAAAACAAATCCCAAAAAGAACTTCTCGATTTAAGCTTAATTATCGCAAACAATCTTCTCAAGATTCCTATTTGGTCTTTTAACTATTATCACATTTTTCTACCCATTTCTAAAAAAAATGAGATAGATACCCAATTCATTTTATCAATTCTGCAGGGCAAAGATAAAAATGTTGTAGTCCCAAAAACTGAAGGCGATAACACTTTTACAAACTACCTACTTACTGACAGTGTGCTCTTAAAAGATAATAAATGGGGAGTTCCTGAACCCGTAGATGGTATTGAAGTTCCTCCTTCAAAGATAGATGTTGTCTTTTTGCCCCTATTGGCCTTTGATAAGCAAGGAAATAGAGTGGGCTATGGCAAAGGATTTTATGATAGGTTCCTAAGAGAATGTAATCCAAATGTGGTTAAAGTTGGTCTTTCTCTTTTTCGCGCAGAAGAAGTAATTACAGATCTCCATGAGGAGGATGTTCCCATGGACTATTGTATTACACCGGAAAAAATCTATATATTCTGATTTTCCTGAAGTGGTTGATCTTGAACTTCTTCTTCCTGAACAGGAGTGTTATTATCTTGTTTCTTTGCAAAGGCTCTTTTATTAAAAGCAATTAATAACCCTACACCGGTACTTATTGCGGTATCTGCAATATTAAAAATTGGTTCAAAAAAGCGAAACTGATTTCCACCAAAATAAGGAACCCATGCAGGCCAGGTTGTATCCACCAAAGGAAAATACAACATGTCCACCACTTTACCATAAAAAAGCCCTCCGTATGGCTCTGAAGAAAAAAGTGTTGCTACTTGTTGATGACTATGATTAAATAAAACACCGTAAAAAACAGAATCAATAATATTTCCTAAGGCTCCCGCAAAAATTAAAGAAATAGCGATTATCAATATTTTGGAGGAGCCCTTTTTAATAGTATCAATAAGCCAATACCCAATTCCAAAAATGGCAAGTAATCTAAAAATGGTAAGAACCAGCTTTCCTAAAGAGTCTGAAATAGGTAAAATATCGCTTAATTTAGTACCCCAGGCCGCTCCTTCATTTTCTATAAAAAGTATTTTGAACCAACTAAAAACCTCCACGGTTTCCTGATAAACAAAATTTGTCTTTATATATATTTTACTGACCTGATCTAGTATTAAAACAATGATGATTAGTAGTAGAGATTTTTTTAAATTCATCTTCCAAAAAATATAATTTGGTCAAAAATAAGGATATTATTCGGTTTTGCTTAAGTGGATATTACCGGTAACAGTAGATAATTTAAAATGCCGCGAGGTGGACGAAGTAATTCCTCCGAAGACACTGCCATATTTAGATGATGCGGTTACTGCTGCTTTGCTATCGCGGATGGTTATATGCCCACTTTGGGTAGTAATTTCTGCGTTCGAATCTATAGCGCTTAGGGTACAATTACCATCAGCCAATGAAACTTTCAAATTGGAAAATGAGCCGGTTATTCTGCAATCAGTACTGGTGCCAAAAAGTTGCACGAATTTATTGTTGGGCAACTTTATTCTTAACTTTATAGAAATAACCTTGTGTGCACTTAACTTATCACTTGGAAGCTCAAAATTGGGGTCTAATCCTGCGCTAATTGTTACCGTAGGTTCTTCTTTAGTTATATTTAGAACTAGATTGGGGTTATACTCCCCCTCAAGGATTCCTTCAATATTTATTACTTCGGAATCCCAAGTTTCCACAACAACCTCAAAACAATGATCCGTGTTAATGTGAATATTTGAAACATTAGATGCCAGAAGCCTTTTTTGAACCACTTTTTGGCTGTTCAATATATTAGCCCCAATAAAAATAATAACATAAAAGGCTACCTTCATAAAGTGTTGAATAAAAAAAGACCTGCTAGTTTAGTCAAAATCTACCAGGTCTCTCATAATCGTATTTTGAACAAGTTACTTTTGCATATTCTTGGCTTCAATGCTCAAAGTAGCATGGGGAACCAATTTTAAACGTTCCTTATTGATAAGCTTTCCGGTTACCCTACAAATACCATACGTTTTATTTTCTATGCGCATTAAGGCGCTCTTTAAGTCTCTTATAAATTTCTCCTGACGTATGGCTAATTGCGTGTTGGCTTCTTTACTCATTGTCTCTGAACCTTCTTCAAAGGCCTTGAACGTTGGAGAAGTATCATCAGTGCCATTGTTCCCGTCATTCATGTAGGCACTCTTAAGCAATTCCAAATGGTTTTTTGCCTTTTCTATTTTCTCTTCTATTAAAACTCTAAATTCTTCTAGGTCTTTATCTGCGTATCTTACTTTTAAATCCTCTGCCATAATATTAATGTTTTTGTATAAACAATTTAGTACTTATATCGTCAAAAACGATTTCCGTGCCATTCTCCAATGTATCTTCAAAATTCAAGTCGGCCGTCAGTGTTTCCGTTTTAATGTAATCTATATTACTTGCCACTGCTTCCTCTACCGATCCGTTTTTCAATATCTTTATATCTATTCTATCTGTTACTTCAAAACCGGAATCTTTTCTAAGATTCTGAATTCTGTTTACCAATTCCCTTGCTATTCCTTCTCTCCTTAGGTCATCAGTAATTGTAATGTCCAAGGCAACTGTTAAGGCACCTGAACTTGCTACCAACCAGCCTGCAATGTCCTGAGAAAAGATTTCTACATCTTGTAACTGTAAGATAACCTTTTTATTTTCTATATGGAGCGTTATTTCGCCCTCCTGCTCAATTTTTTGGATATCTTCCTGACCAAGTGCCTCAATTTCCTTTGCCACTTGCTTCATGTCCTTTCCAAATCTTGGTCCCAAAACCCTAAAATTAGGCTTTATTTGTTTCACTAATATTCCGGAAGCATCATCCAACAACTCAATTTCCTTAACGTTAACTTCCGACTTAATCAGATCTAAAACAGCCTCTATTTCTTCTCTCTGACTGCTATCCAGCACAGGAATAATTATTTTCCGCAATGGCTGTCTCACTTTTATTTTTTCTTTTTGCCGTATAGACAATACCAAAGAGGCTATATTCTGAGCCTTCTCCATTTTACGTTGCAAGGATGTATTTATAAACTCAACATCATACTTTGGAAAATCCGACAAATGTACACTTTCAAAAAATTCTTTTTTTGTGGTGTTTGTTAAATCTTTATAAATTCTGTCCATGAAAAAAGGAGCAACCGGTGCTGCTAATTTGGCCACAGTGATTAAACAGGTATATAAGGTTTGATAAGCCGCTATTTTATCTTTTTGATAATCCCCCTTCCAGAAACGTCTTCTGCTTAAACGAACATACCAATTGCTAAGATTCTCCTGTACAAATTCTGATATTGCACGGCTAGCCTTTGTGGGTTCGTAATCTCCATAAGCATCATCAACCGCCTTTATAAGTGTATGTAATTCTGATAAAATCCATTGGTCTAATTCAGGTCTTTCTTTCAAGGGAATATTTTCCTCTTGATAGCTAAATGAATCCAGATTGGCATAGAGTGCAAAAAAAGAATAGGTATTGTAAAGTGTTCCGAAAAACTTGCGCTTTACTTCTTGTATTCCCTCAATATCAAACTTTAAGTTATCCCATGGATTAGCATTCGATATCATGTACCAACGTGTGGCATCAGCACCGTGTTGTTCCATAGTTTCAAAAGGATCCACGGCATTGCCCAAACGTTTGGACATTTTTTTGCCTTCCTTGTCTAAAACCAGTCCATTGGATACTACATTTTTATAAGCTACAGAATCAAATACCATAGTGCTAATAGCATGTAAGGTATAGAACCACCCTCTGGTCTGGTCAACGCCTTCGGCTATAAAATCGGCCGGAAAAGTGGACCCTGAATCGATTAAATCCTTGTTTTCAAAAGGATAGTGCCATTGGGCATAAGGCATGGAACCACTGTCGAACCATACATCAATTAAATCGGCCTCTCTGGTCATAGGTTTCCCCGACGGAGAGACAAGAACGATTTGGTCTATAACATTTTTATGCAAATCAATTTTGTCATAGTTGGCCTCAGTCATATCGCCAACAATAAAATCCTCAAAAATATCATTTTTTAGCACCCCGGCTTTTTGCGCTTTTGTTATCTCTTCCTTCAACTCGGCCACGGAGCCAATACTAATTTCTTCTTTTCCATCGGCTGTTCGCCAGATGGGTAGCGGTATGCCCCAATACCTTGAACGCGATAAATTCCAATCGTTGGCATTGGCCAACCAATTCCCAAATCTGCCTTCTCCTGTTGCCTTTGGCTTCCAGTTGATTTTTTGATTTAAGTCAAACATCCTATCCTTTACATCCGATATTTTTATAAACCAGGAATCCAGGGGATAATATAAAATGGGTTTATCGGTACGCCAGCAATTGGGGTAGCTATGTACATACTTCTCAACCTTAAAGGCTTTATTTTCTTCTTTGAGCTTAATAGCTATCTCAACATCAACAGACTTGTCCGGCGCCTCGCCATCTTCATAATATTCATTCTTAACATATTTTCCTGCCAATTCTTTTAATTCGGGTCTGAATTTTCCCTGTAAATCTACTAAGGGAACCGGATTTCCATATTCGTCCAGAACCAACATGGGAGGGACTTCCGGAATAGCCTGCTTAGCAACAAAAGCATCATCTGCGCCAAAAGTAGGTGCGGTGTGGACAATTCCTGTACCGTCTTCTGTAGTCACAAAATCTCCTGCAATTACCCTAAACGCATTCTCGGGATTTTGGTAGGGCTGTATGTAGTCTATCAACTGTTCATATCGGGCTCCAACCAAATCCTTTCCCAAGAAGCTGTTTAAAACCAAATAAGGAATTTTTTTGTCCTCGCTTTTATAAGCTTCAATTGCCTGATTATCCTCAGCTTGAACAAATTTTCCATCAAACACTTTAGTGACCAAAGTTTTTGCAAGAATTACAGAAACCGGTTCAAAAGTATATTGATTAAAGGTCTTCACCACAACATACTCAATCTTTGGGCCTACTGTAAGTGCCGTATTACTGGGTAATGTCCAAGGCGTAGTTGTCCAAGCCAGAAAATAAATATCACCTTTTATTTCCTCAAAAAAACTAGGTAATGTTTCTCTTTTCCCTTTGAATTGAGCAACAACCGTAGTATCTGTAACATCCTGATAAGTACCAGGCTGATTGAGCTCATGAGAACTAAGTCCAGTGCCTGCTTTAGGAGAATACGGTTGTATGGTATAGCCTTTATAAATTAGTCCCTTATCATATATCTGCTTCAATAACCACCATACCGATTCCATATATTTTGACTTGTAGGTAATATAAGGGTTGTCCATATCTACCCAATACCCTACTTTCTCTGTCATGGAATTCCAAACATCTGTATAACGCATGACAGCCTTTTTACAAGCTTCATTATACGCTTCTACAGAAATCTTCCTCCCTATATCCTCTTTGGTAATCCCCAATTCCTTTTCAACCCCGAGTTCTATCGGAAGACCATGTGTATCCCACCCGGCTTTTCGTTTTACCTGAAACCCTTTCATGGTTTTGTATCTGGGAAAAATATCCTTAATGGTCCGTGCCATAACATGGTGTATCCCGGGCATTCCATTGGCAGATGGTGGTCCTTCATAAAACACAAAGTTATCTTTGCCTTCTCTGCTGGTGACACTCTTTTCAAAAATATGGTTCTCCTTCCAAAATGCCAGAATTTCTTCTGCTACTTTGGGCAAATCCAAACCTTTGTATTCTGCAAACTTCATAGTAAAAGCTTAAGTGCTACAATTAAAGGGTGCAAAATTATAAATTTAGATTGAATTTAAAGGTGTTCCTAACCCACCAAATGGCGATTACCTCATTTAAAGCCTTTCGTGATTCATTTAGTCATCCAATCCCCAAAGCATAACGTATATAGGAAATAGTCCCTACAATAAAAAAAATCTAATAAATAGCAAAACGGAATCTTGATGCAAATGCTAATGAAGATTTGCAAATTATTCCCAACTGTCCAGAATACCCCATTAAAACAGATTAAATATCTACATATGAAAATTAAAATAATACTATTCAAATTAGTTACAGTTGTGGTTTTATCTACCACCGTTCTCTCTTGTAGAGACACTGCGGACAAAACCAAAGATGTTTCTGAAGAAACAATGGAGGCCTTGGAAGAAACTGGTCAAGATTTAAAAGAAATTGGGAAAGATGCCCTTGACAAAACTAAAAAAGTAGGAGAAGATATCATTGAAGGCACCAAACAGTTGGGAGCTGATACTAAGAAATCCGCCGAAAAAGTAGGAGGTAATATTAAAGAAACTGCCAAAGCGGTTAAGGATTCTCTGAACTGATTGGTTTTGTTAAAACTTAACCCTGACCTAAAATCGGAAGTTTTTTATTTTATTAATCCGAATTTTTTATTAAATCTTTAGCTAAAAACCTCATTTAAAATAGTAATGGATTTTGGCTTTCGAAAGCCATGTAAGTGCAATTCAAAATAAAGAATTAATAGTTTAAGCAATTCTTGTCTACGTAGTTTGTTCATTTTAATGGTCTGCATTTCGTCAAAATTAACTTCAAGGAGCTTTTTAAAATAATCCAGATTATCATTTCGTATTAGCGGATTTAAGGAAATTTCTGAAATAAACTCACCTTCAACCAAATCAAAATAGGGTAAGGATAGCTCCGTAGTATCCGGATAAAATCCCAAATACTTTGTCAGCAACACTAAGAATACCAAGTGAAAATTCGCAACTTCCCGGTTATTATCTAACCATTGCATTGAAGCCTCAATGAAGAGAAATAATTCTTCATTAGATTCCTCTTCAAAAATAGAATGGCTTAGCATCTCGGCTAGGAAAAGAGACATCGTGTTTTTTACAATATCGTTGTGAAGTGTCTGGTATTGATACGCTACCTTGGCTTCAAGAATGCGTTCCAAAGCGCCTTTATTTCTATGTACTGCTATTAATTCTAATTGCATTAAGGGTTGAAAATAGGCCGATTTTACCTTTCCCTTTTTTGCTGCCAATACCCCCTTTAACACATAAGATTTTAACCCGTCTGATAAGGTGAATGCCTTAACAATCAGACTCGTGTCCCCAAACTTAAGTGAAGATAATATTATCGCCTTGGTACTGACCTGCATGATTGATTCTTCTAACGGTCTAAATATACTACAAAGAAACCTGATGCATTTTTGAGATCTACTTAAGGTAGTAACAAAAACAAATCAGGTTATTTAAGTGATGGTACAAGACCTTGAAGATTTTAAACTAATATCTTGCGGGCTTTAAAAACCAAGAAATATACGTTAGATAACACCTTGAGCCAACATGGCATCTGCAACCTTAACAAAACCGGCAATATTGGCCCCCTTTACGTAATTGCAGTATCCATCTTTCTCTTTGCCGTATTGAATACAAGAATCATGAATATCTTCCATGATTCCTTTTAGCCTTTCATCCACTTCTTCTCTTGTCCAACTGATCCTCAAAGAATTCTGGGACATTTCCAAACCTGAAGTAGCCACACCACCTGCGTTAGACGCTTTCCCGGGTGCAAATAAAATTTTGGCTTCATGGAATTCATGTATGGCCTCCGGAGTAGAGGGCATGTTGGCGCCTTCAGCAACACAAACACATCCATTTTTTATAAGGGCTTTGGCTCCCTTTCCATCCAATTCATTTTGTGTAGCACAGGGCAGCGCAATATCGCATTTTACACTCCAAGGAGTTTTTCCTTTATGGAATTCTGCAGAAGAATATTTTTTAGTATATTCTGAAATTCTACCGCGTTTATTGTTTTTTAAATCCATTACAAAGGCAAGCTTCTTTTCATCAATACCATCCTTATCAAAGATATACCCTTCAGAGTCTGACAAGGTAAGGACTTTAGCTCCCAACTGGATTGACTTTTCAGCCGCATATTGCGCCACATTGCCGGAACCGGAAATAACCACATTCTTTCCTGAAAAATCCAGTTTTTTGGTATTCATCATGCTTTGAGCAAAATAAACCGTCCCATAACCTGTTGCTTCCGGACGTATTAAAGAGCCTCCCCAGGAAAGTCCTTTTCCTGTAAGTACTCCGGTAAATTCGTTACGTATCTTCTTGTACATCCCAAACAAATAACCTATTTCTCTGGCACCTACCCCTATGTCGCCAGCTGGAACATCCGTGTTTGCTCCGATGTGTCGGCATAGTTCAATCATAAAAGCATGACAAAAACGCATCACCTCATCGTCGGATTTGCCTTTGGGATCAAAATCTGATCCTCCTTTGCCTCCGCCCATGGGAAGTGTGGTTAAACTGTTTTTAAACACTTGTTCAAAAGCTAAAAATTTAAGGATGCTGGCATTTACCGATGGATGAAATCGCAAGCCTCCTTTATAAGGCCCAATGGCCGAGTTCATCTGAATCCGATATCCTCTATTTACATGTATTTCTCCCTTATCATCTACCCAAGAAACCCGAAAAGAGATTAATCGCTCCGGTTCTACCATGCGCAACAAGATATTCTTCCCGTTGTAAATCTTATTTTTAACAATATAAGGAATGACCGTTTCGGCAACTTCCTGTACGGCTTGTATAAATTCCGGTTCGTGTCCGTTACGAACCTTCACCATTTCCATAAATGCTTTAACCTTTGCTTCCATAAACAAATTCAGATTAACTATTTTTTATTGAATTACAAATTTGGCGTCAAAATTATAACATTTATACAATTAAAAGTGATATTTTTTTACAAATTCGTAAATTGTTTTAGCCAATAGCCTGTTCCAAATCGGCTATCAAATCTGCTTCGTCTTCAATCCCTACACTTAAACGGATTAAGGCATCTACTACTCCACTTTTTTCGCGCTCCTCTTTAGGGATGCTAGCATGCGTCATACTCGCAGGGTGACCTGCCAAGCTTTCAACACCACCCAAAGATTCTGCCAAGGTAAAAAGTTGCAATTTTTCAACAATTGCAATCGCATCTGTAAAATTGGCGCCTTTGGGCACAAAAGAAATCATACCTCCAAAATCCTTCATTTGATTCTTTGCTACCTCATGATTGGGATGATCTTCAAAACCGGGCCAATACACCTTTTCTATTTTAGGATGTTTTGCTAGGTAGAGGGCAATTGCCTTCCCGTTTTCACAGTGGCGTTGCATTCGTACATGTAGGGTCTTGATGCCCCGAAGCACTAAAAAACTATCCATTGGACCACAAACAGCGCCACTGGCATTTTGAATAAAATAAAGTTGGTCTGCCAACTTTTTGTCCTTAACTACCAAAGCGCCTACCACCACATCACTATGGCCTCCTAAATACTTGGTTGCGGAATGCATGACAATATCTGCTCCGAGGTCTAATGGCAATTGTAGATATGGGGTTGCAAAAGTATTATCGACCGCCAACAGTATATTTTTGCTCTTCGCTAATTTTGCTACAGCTTTAATATCGATGATATTCATCATAGGATTGGTAGGGGTTTCTACCCAGATGAGTTTGGTGTTTTTATTGATCTGTGCTTCTATTGAGGAAACTTCCTGCATCCCAACAAAATGAAA
>JBGTEN010000202.1:0-2390 GCA_041747755.1 Arenibacter sp.
ATCCTTATTTATAGCGGTTGCTCCCATGCTTGGATTTATGGGTACGGTAATTGGTATGATTCAGGCTTTCCAAAAAATTAGTGCAGTTGGAAATTTAAGTGCCTCGCTTATTGCTGGTGATATTCAGGTGGCCTTGTTAACAACAGTTTTTGGTCTGATAACCGCAATTATTCTTCAAATTTTCTACAACTATATTATTGCTAAAATTGACAGTATAGTAAATGATATGGAAGATTCTTCAATTACTTTAATTGATTTGTTGGTAGATCACAAGAAATAAGTAGCACTAAATATAAAAAAATATAATATGCATAAGATAGTAAAAATAGTTCTCGTGCTACTTGGTGCAGTCGGGGCCATATTGTGGTTTCTTCTTCCAGCAGCGGAGGTTCCGCCCGCAGAAGCGGCTCAAAGTACCTCAATTAGTTTAATGTTTTTGGTAACCTACCTATTATTGGGTATTGCCATCTTTTTTAGCGTTTTTTATTCGCTGAAGAACTTGTTTTCTACTCCTGCAAGCGTTAAGAAAGCCTTGTTTGTTCTGGGAGGTTTGTTGTTAGTAGTGGCTATTTCTTACGGATTGGCTAGTGGTACCGATGTAGATTTAGCAGAAATGGCTAGGAGAGGGATACCAACTACGGAAGGAACAGTTAAAACTATTGGGATGGGGTTAAATGTATTTTTTATTTTAACCATTACGGCAGTAGCTTTAATGCTATGGCCCGGAATTAAAGGAATATTTAATAAATAAATAAAAGTATTATGCCAAGAAGAGGAGCACCACCGGAGGTAAATGCAGGTTCTATGGCAGACATCGCATTTTTACTGCTAATTTTTTTCTTAGTGACCACCACTATTGAAACAGATGCAGGTTTAGATAGAATGTTGCCGCCAATAGAGCCACCGGATGACACAGAAGTTATTATAAGAGAAAAGAATATTTTTACTGTAAACATCAACAAAAGCGGGCAGCTTTTGGTAGAAGGAGAACTTACAAATCTAAAAGATTTACGTAAAAAGGCTACCGAATTTTTGGATAACGGTGGTGCGCCTGCCGGAACGCCGGAATACTGTAATTACTGTAAAGGGAAGCGGGATGCAAGTTCTTCTGACAATCCAGAAAAGGCTATTATTTCTCTAAAAAACGATCGTGAGACAAAGTATTCTACCTATATAACTGTTCAAAACGAGCTTGTTGGTGCCTACAATGATTTGAGAAACCGTGAGGCACAGCGCCTTTACAAGCGTAATTTTACTGAGATGGAAGCGGAATATATCAACCCGGAAACACCTGCAAATATCAGAGAAGAGTTAAAAGAAAAGGTGTTGAATATTCAAAACTTATTTCCTCAAAAATTATCTGAAGCAGAAACAGCTGTATCCACAAAATAAAAAGAAGCTAAAAACGTAACCCTATGTCAAAATTTAATAAGAAAAAAGACGCAGCTCTTCCGGCAGTAAATACCGCATCTTTACCTGATATTGTGTTTATGCTCTTGTTTTTCTTTATGACGGTGACCGTTATGAAGGATAGTAGTTTAAAGGTAGAAAATGTTTTACCCAATGCCACTGAAATAAAGAAATTGGAGAAAAAAGACAGGGTCATTTACATTTATGTGGGTAAACCTACCAGAGAATATGAGAAAGTGTTTGGCACAGAATCTAAAATTCAGCTAAACGATAAATTTGCAAATGCTTCTGAGATCGGGTCGTACATTCTTGCGGAACGAGCAAAGAAACCTCAGGAGTTACAAAATGTTTTGACCACGTCGCTAAAAGTAGATAAGAATGCCAATATGGGTATTATATCTGATATTAAGTTAGAGTTAAGAAAGGTTAATGCGCTTAAGGTAAATTACACCACGTATGAGGGTGATGCCTTTAGAAACTTACAGTAGTTAATAGAAATTTCAAACTTCTCAAACGCTTCAGATTTGATAATTTGAAGCGTTTTTGTATATGTAGCTATAATTATTTTACCTTTATACTTCTATGGAATGTTTCATTATAAAGTTTCAAGCTAACCGAAATTATGTTTTAAGTATTGGGCCTGACTCTGAAATCTTGGCCTTAGATGAGCTACTAAATGAAACTTCAGTTAACAGATGAAAAGGCTATTTCTTATATTCTTTTGTCTTGTTTTAAGCGTTAGCTCAGCTCAGGAATTGGATACTTTACAGAGTACAGATTCCCTATATTTAGAAGATCAGTTTTATTTGGGAATTACCTATAATTTATTCCTCAACAAGCCTACAGGAATTACGCAGAGAAATCTTTCATATGGATTGCAGGGAGGCTACATTAGAGATATTCCATTAAACCAAAGAAGAAATGTGGCCTTGGGTATTGGTTTAGGCTATGCGGTGTACTCCTATTACACTAATCTTGTA
>JBGTEN010000203.1:0-5769 GCA_041747755.1 Arenibacter sp.
AGATTATGAGTTGCCCGAAAATGATCCGGCCAAGCAATTAGATTAATAGCATATGGAATACCTTCCAAATATCGTTTTTGCTATTGTTCTTGTCGCAGGAATAGGATATTTTGTAAGGAACGTAAAACGTCTTTCCAGAAATATACGCTTAGGCAGAAAGGTTAATGTTGCAGACAACAAACCGCAGCGCTGGCGCAATATGTTTAAAATAGCCCTGGGGCAATCCAAGATGGTGGTGAGGCCGGTAGCCGGTTTTTTGCATATCATTGTTTACTTGGGTTTTATAATCATCAATCTTGAGGTACTGGAAATTATCCTAGACGGACTCTTAGGTACCCATCGTCTTTTTGCTCCTTTGGGGCTTGCTTACGATATCTTAATTGGTTCGTTTGAAATCTTAGCGCTGCTTGTCATAATTGCGGTGGTGATTTTCTGGATTCGCCGAAATACCATTCGCTTAAAGCGTTTTTTAAACTCAGAAATGAAAGGCTGGCCTAAGAGTGATGCCAATATTATACTTTATATTGAAGTGGTATTAATGGTGCTTTTTCTGACTATGAATGCTGCGGATTTGCAATTACAAACCTTAAATGTAGCTAATTACACCAAAGCAGGAGCATTTCCTGTGAGTAGTTTTATTGCACCTTTGTTTCAAAATTTGTCGGTTTCCACGCTTATTTTTATTGAACGGTCTGCATGGTGGTTGCACATAATAGGGATTTTAGGCTTTCTTAATTATTTGTATTTTTCCAAACACCTTCATATTTTATTGGCATTTCCAAATACGTATTTTGGAAAGCTTAATCCCAAAGGGCAACTATCTAATTTAGAGTCTGTAACCGCTGAGGTTAAGCTAATGTTGGACCCCTCTGCGGATCCTTTTGCAGCGCCATCTGAGGAAATGGCTACAGAACCTTTAAAATTTGGAGCCTCTGATGTAATGGACTTATCTTGGGTACAACTTCTAAATGCCTACACCTGTACGGAGTGCGGCAGATGTACCAGTGAATGTCCTGCAAGTAGTACGGGAAAAAAGCTGTCCCCAAGAAAAATAATGATGGATACCCGAGATAGGTTAGAGGAGGTAGGAAGAAATTTGGACAAGAATAAGGGGGAATTTGTAGCTGATGGCAAGCAACTTCTCGGAGACTATATCTCGGCGGAAGAACTTTGGGCGTGTACCACTTGTAATGCGTGTGTGGAGGCTTGCCCGGTAAGTATAGATCCGCTATCTATTATAATGGACATGAGACGGTATCTGGTGATGGAGCAGTCCGCAGCACCATCCGATTTAAATGCCATGATGGGGAATATGGAGAACAACGGTGCGCCATGGCCTTTTAATCAAATGGACAGGCTTAATTGGACACAGGAAAGTTGAGTATTTAGCACTGAGTATTGAGATGAAAGTTCAAAAAGCAAATGACCATAGGCAGGAAAAGAGAAATAAGAAATCATAAGAAAACGATGGCAGAGGAACTAAATGTACCCACAATGGCACAATGTGCAGCAAATGGAGAACAACCGGAAGTTTTGTTCTGGGTGGGCTGCGCCGGAAGTTTTGATGATAGGGCAAAAAGAATAACCAAAGCATTTGTGCAACTATTAAATGAGGCTAAGGTGAGTTTTGCTGTTTTAGGAACGGAAGAAAGCTGTTCAGGTGATCCTGCAAAAAGAGCCGGGAATGAGTTCTTGTTTCAAATGCAGGCTATTTCCAATATAGAAGTTATGAACGCCTATAAGGTTCAAAAGGTGGTTACTGCCTGTCCACATTGCTTTAATACCCTTAAAAATGAGTACCCGGGATTAGGAGGTACTTACCAAGTGATGCACCATACCCAGTTTTTAATGCAGTTACTTTCTGAAGGAAAAATAAAAGTATCGGGAGGTCAATACAAGGGCAAACGCATTACTTTTCACGATCCCTGCTATTTGGGGCGGGCCAACAATGTCTATGAGGCTCCCAGAGATTTAATCCGAAAGTTGGATGCGGAGTTGGTAGAAATGAAAAATTGTAAGACAAGAGGTATGTGTTGCGGTGCAGGAGGAGCACAAATGTTTAAAGAACCGGAAAAAGGGGATAAAGATGTGAACATAGAACGCACCGAGCAAGCCCTGGAAACCCAGCCTGAGATTATTGCGGCCGCCTGTCCATTTTGTAATACAATGATGACAGACGGAATAAAAAACAAGGATAAAGAACATGTTGTTCGTGTAATGGACGTAGCCGAATTAATTGCCGGAGCAGCAGATTTATAAGATTATAGAATATGTTAGTAGAATTTAATTCGCTGCCGGATACCTCCAGAGTATGGATTTATCAGGCAAGTAGAAGTTTCTCAGAAGCGGAGCTGGAAGAGATTACCACAAGTTTGAATGAATTTATAAAGGAATGGACTGCCCATGGGAGTCAGTTACAGGCCGGGTATGAAATAAAGTATAACCGATTTCTTGTCATCGCCTTAGATCAGTCCCAAACTGCGGCTTCCGGTTGTTCCATAGACGCTTCTGTTCATTTTATTCAACAACTTGAAAAAAAATATGATGTTCAGCTTCTGGATAAGATGAATGTATCATACAAACAAGGAGATTTTATTGTTTATAAGCCCCTTACCGATTTTAAAAAAATGGCCAAGGAAAAAGCAGTTTCCAAGGCAACTATCGTCTTTAATAATCTGGTAATCAATAAGTATGAATATCTCAATCATTGGGAAGTGCCTGCGGAAGAAAGTTGGCACGGTCGTTTTATGTAATCTTTAACCTAAAAGGAGCTCTAATTCTCTTATTTTAGTAACATATCCGATGAAATGCAATAAAGCATCTTCTTTTAAGTTACTACCCTAGATTAGTTTCTGTATGCGATTGAGTCGATTGATTTTTATTTTTCTCTTCACCTTTTCAACCCTTCAGGGGCAATTTAATCCATTAGTTGCCAAAGACACTTTGGCGCAACAGCAATGGGTAAATAACCTATATGAAGGGATGACTCCGGAAGAGAAAATAGGGCAGCTCTTTATAGTTATGCTGGCATCAGATCAAGATAAAGCCAGCACCAATAGAATAAAGACTTTAATTGAAACGCAAAAAATTGGCGGGGTTATCTTCTCCAAGGGGGGTCCCGTCCGTCAGGCTAAACTAACCAATAGCTTTCAGGCGGCTTCTACAATACCGTTGCTCGTGGGCATGGATGCGGAATGGGGACTGGCCATGCGTCTAGATTCTACTTACGCGTTTCCGTGGAACATGACTTTAGGTGCTATTAAGGATAGTTCTATTGTTGAGAAAGTGGGGCGTCAAATAGGGAAACATGCCAAGCGGATAGGCGTCCACATTAATTTTGCACCGGATATTGACATCAATACAAATCCTGCAAATCCTATAATTGGGAATCGCTCCTTTGGAGAAGAACGGGAAAATGTGGCTCAGAAAGGGATTGCATTTATGAAGGGGATGGAAAGCGCAGGGGTATTATCCAGCGGCAAGCATTTTCCTGGACATGGTGATACGGCAACCGATTCCCATCTGGGTCTCCCGGTAATTACATTTTCTAAGCAACGTTTGGACACGGTAGAACTATATCCCTACAAAAAATTAATAAAAGGAGGCCTAAGTAGTGTTATGGTGGCACATTTAAGTGTGCCCAGCCTGGAATTAAAAGAAGATCTGCCTTCTTCCTTGTCTGAACAGATTATTTCCGCTGTTCTCAAAGAACAGTTGGGTTTTAACGGTTTGGTGTTTACCGATGCCTTAAATATGAAGGCTGTTACCAATTACGCAAAAGATGGGGACGTGGAATTGGCTGCTTTTCTTGCAGGTAATGATATTCTATTAATGCCTTTAGATGTGCAAAAGGCAAAGGCCAAATTACTTGATGCCTACAACAGAGGAAGAATTTCAGAAAGCAGATTATCGCACTCAGTGAAGAAAATCTTGATGGCCAAATACAAAGTAGGTTTAAATAACTATCAACCCGTTGAAATTGCCAATCTGTATCGAGATTTAAATTCACTTGAAGACGATCTTATCTATGAGGAGGCCATAGAAAATGCCATTACGGTAGTTAAGAATAATTTTTCTTTATTACCAATTAAAAAATTGGAGAATAAGAAGATAGCCTATGTGAAGTTTGGTGATGACAATAGTTCGGCTTTTTTAAAGGAAATGAACAAATATGCCGCTGTTACCCAAGTTAATGGTAGTGATATAAGTACGTTAAAGAATAAGTTGAAGGATTTTAATTTGGTGATTGTAGGCTTACACCGAAGCAATTCCAGCCCGTGGAAGCCCTATGAAATGACAAAGAATGAACTTTCTTGGTTACAAGAGATTGCAGCCGAGAGAAGTTCTAATCTCATCCTTACCATTTTTACCAAACCATATGCACTTTTAGATGTATCCTCCTTTCAACAAATAGATGGGGTCATTGTGGCGTATCAAAATAGCGTTATGGCCCAGGAAAGAACTGCTCAACTACTATTTGGAGCCATCGGTGCAAAAGGCGTATTACCGGTAACTCCAAATCCGGCTTTTCCTGTAAAAACGGGTATTGAAATACAACCATCCATGCGATTGGGGTATAGTTTTCCGGAACGTGTGGGCTTAAGCTCAGCAAAGTTAGCAGAAGTAGATAGGTTGGTGCAAAATGGCATTGATTCCCTTATGTATCCGGGAGCTCAGGTTGTGGTTGCACGCAGGGGAAAAGTAGTGTATAACAAGGGTTTTGGACATTCTACCTATACCTCAGAAGATAGCATAACTACGGAGCATATTTATGATTTGGCTTCGCTGACCAAAATATTAGCCACCTTGCCTATGGTAATGAAAATGGAAGAGGAGGGTAAAATACAGTTAAATACAACATTTCAGGAAATGATACCAGCTTACGCCTCAACACGTATAAAGGATATCACAGTTTTAAAAGCAATGTCGCATTATGGTCGCCTTCCGGCCTGGATTGCTTTTTATTTAAGTACTTTGGATAAGAGTAGAAAACCGTCGCCTGAATTTTACAGAAGTGCCCCAACAGATGGATTTTCCATAAAAATCACAGATCAATTGTATTTGGCTGATGCTTATAACGATTCCATTTACAGTAGGATTGGGAGACAAGAGTTAAAAGCCAATACCTATAAATACAGTGATTTGGCTTATTACGTTTTTAAAAAATATATAGAAGACTCCTACCGGGATGGGTTGCAAACTCTGACCGATACTTTTTTTTACAAGCCCTTAGGAGCTTATCTTACTACATACAACCCTTTGGATAAATTTCCAAAAAATCAAATTGTTCCCTCAGAAATAGACAATTACTTTCGGTATCAAACGGTGCATGGGTATGTACATGATATGGGCGCCGCTATGCAAGGCGGGGTTGGGGGGCATGCTGGGCTGTTCAGCAATGCAAATGACGTCGCCAAGATTATGCAAATGTATCTTCAAGAAGGCTTTTATGGTGATAGTCGCTTTTTTGATTCCAGAACTGTAAAGAAATTTAACAACTGTTATTTTTGCGACCAAAAGGTGAGAAGGGGGGTTGGTTTTGATAAACCGGAACTCCGTGGTAGTGGTAATGCTTGCAGTTGTGTATCCAGAAAAAGTTTTGGACACAGTGGGTTTACCGGTACCTATACCTGGGCGGATCCCGAAGAAGATCTGGTATATGTTTTTTTATCAAACAGAACGTATCCCTCTGCAACTAATAATCTTTTGTCCAGATCCGGTTTACGTGTACGGATTCAGAAAGCAATCTATGATGCTATTTTAAATTAA
>JBGTEN010000204.1:0-45193 GCA_041747755.1 Arenibacter sp.
CAGCAAGAACAGGCCGAACTTGTAAATGACCATCGAATACAAAGTCCTTTTAGAAGTATTATCTGCGGGGATTTTAATAATACTCAGTTTTCTAATGTATATAAAGTTATTAAAGGGGACATGAAAGATACCTTTATAGAAATGGGAGCGGATTATGGACGAACTTATAATTTTCGCTATTTCCCGTTGCGAATCGATTTTATTCTTGCCGATAAATCTTTTGAGGTAAAAGCCCACAAAAATTTTGATGAACAGCTATCCGATCATTTTCCCGTGATGGCTTCATTCCGCTAAGGTATCAATAAACAATCCACAGTATCTGCCAAAATATGGATCAGTAAAGCTAGACCCAAAATTCGTGTTTTGGGATAGCTGAAAAGGAAAATATAAATACCAATGGCGATATAGCTATGTAACGGATGAAAACCAATGCTGCACCTATTAGAATCAAAAATGGGAGAGGCTAGAAGGTGATCTATATCAATCACTATACCCAATAACAAGACTAAAATAACAAATGTTCTTCTTTCTTTGAAGAATAGAAGCCCAACAATAATGGGAACCAAAAAGTGTATTCCGTAATGTAGCAAGAACCTAAGCATGTAAAAAGGCCAATTCTTGTTGTTTCAAATAGCTAACGGCATTTGGACCTTCGTTAAAAAGCAAATCCAAAATACTTACGTTTTTAATAAAATTATGTTTACCTCCAAAAACCTGAACATATTCATCTTGTTTCCAATGCAAGGTTTGTTTTGGGTTTATTAAATGTCTGGCATCCATACCGGATTCAAAAACCGAATAGTAATTCATAGTTTTCTTCTGGTGCATTGGTATTTGTAGACAATCACAAATGGTCTCAAGTGTCCTTAGATTAAAGTCCAACAGAAAATCAAATTTATTCTCAAATAATGAAACTATTTCGTCTTCATAATATTCAAAGAATGGGGAGGTTCTATAGGCAGTTTGCAGTGTGCGCCAATGTTGGCGTTGCCATGGGTAGTCGTTATCCGGTTTTACCTCTTTATAATATTGTTTTCCTTGTTCACCACCAACATGTTTTATAGGAATATTCATCATAAATAAGCCACGGTCTGTACAAATATAACAACGATTACGATAGGTTTGTTTTTGGTAATTATCACATACTTCCCAAATTACATCATGTTGTACCATTACTGCAAAATGGGCAATATTTAGAAAGTATCCCGGATGGAGTAGAACAGTCACTTAATTGTTGTTGAGCCAAACATTTAATTTCTCAAAGGAATACACATACATAAAAAACTATTTTGAAGATTTATTCCAAAATGTATTCAACAGTGATTTAACAAATAACCAAACCCATAAATAGCAATACTGCTAAGAATTCAGCTTAGTTTTTCTTCACCTTTCGTTTCTTCCTGAAATAATCGAACCCAAAATAGGCCGCAAGAAGGATTAAAAAATATTTAAAATAAGAAACTGGTTCTCCTTCGCCATTGACCGTTGTGAATACACGATCCCAACGCACTTTCCAATTGCCAATACCTTCTGTGAAATTATCAACACTCATCCATATAAATACAGGTGTACCTACAATATGGTTTTCCGGGACATAGCCCCATGTTCTACTGTCCTCTGAATGATCACGGTTATCGCCCATCATCCAATAATAATCCTGTTTAAAGGTATATGTATTTGCAACCTTACCATTAATGCTGATTTGGTTTCCGGAAACCGAAATGGTATTGCCCTCATAGTCTTTAATTATTTTTTTGTATAAGGGAAGGGTTTCCAAAGTTAATGAAACAGTTTTTCCGGCTTCCGGTAAATAGATTGGTCCCATATTGTGATTGGACCATTGATAGTTAGGGTTTTCGGGAAACAAATTATATGCTGAGCCTACAGGATCAATACTTTGTACAACGGAATCTATAGAAGAATTACTTTTTAGATTTTCCAGCATGTCAGCAGTTAATGTCACTTCTCTTTTGCGATCTGTTATTTCCTTTAATGCCAATCGCTGTTTTTGTACCAACTCCGGTTTTATACCCTTACTGTTGGTAATTATAATGATTTGATTATTGTTGGGATACACATAATAACCGTTCTGCTGCAGTACCAAATGTTGTTCCTGATTTAAAGATTCTGCGATATAGGTACGGTTAAAATCGGTTGCTCCTGCTTCCTGAAGGAGTTTGGAGGAAACCCCATTTTGACCATAAACGATATAATCATATTGTGGCTTTGCCCGATCCGAAAGGATTAGTGGTTTTCCATTGATGTACACATAGCCGTCTATGACCTGAAGAGAATCTCCAGGAGTACCAACGCATCTTTTTACGTAGTTCGATTTTTTGTCGATAGGTTTTATTACGCCTTCTTCTCTTTTAAAAAACCTCCGAACGGTATCTGCCGGCCAACTGAAAACTACAATGTCATTCTTTTTTACTTTTTTGAATCCGGGGATTCTAAAATAAGGAAGTTGTGGTTTGTTTAAGTACGACTTTATATTTAATAGCGGCAAGGTGTCATGAACCATGGGTGCAGCTACGGTAGTCATCGGCGTTCTGGCACCATAATGAAATTTACTTACAAAAAGAAAGTCCCCTACCAACAACGTTTTTTCCAAAGAACCGGTGGGAATGACATAGGGTTGAATAAAATACGTATGGACTAGGGTAGCTGCGACGATAGCAAAGACAATAGAACTTACCCATTCACCCAACGCAGTTGCCGGATGAAGACTCCGCTCCGGTTTATAGGTCACATCTAAAACATAGTTTATATAATAAATATAAAACCCAAGGGTAAGAATCACAAGCCAGGTATCCAACAAAGAGTTTCTTCCAAAACTTCGAATGGTTTCTACCCATATTACAGGGAACATCAATAAATTGATTATCGGGATAAACAATAAAATTACCCACCATTTAGGTCTTTTTATAATCTCCATTAGAACAATGGCGTTGTAGACCGGAATTGCAGCTTCCCAAGCTTTTCTACCCGCTTTTACATATAGCTTCCAGGTGCCCAAAAAATGGATAACCTGTACAAGCAAGATAAAAAGAATCCATTGTGTTCCGTTCATTGATGAAGTATTTAATTTTGTCTAATGTCTAATGTCTAATGTCTAATGTCTAATGTCTAATGTCGAAAATAGTGTTTCCTGTTTCTGAGTTTCTAAAATTTGCTAATGGTTTTTCGTTGTTCGCAATTCCCCTACATTTTAAACTCAACATTTTTCATATTTTCTCTAATTACTGAATACTCAATACTCAATACTCAATACTTTGTACTAACTACTTTACCGTTTTAATCCTAACACATCTTTCATGCTAAAAACACCTTTCTTCCCAATAATCCATTCTGCTGCTATAACTGCCCCTAAAGCAAATCCTTCTCTATTGTGTGCGGTGTGTTTTATCTCGATACTGTCCACAGTACTTTCATAGGCTACCACATGGGTTCCGGGAACGGCGTCAATTCGCTTTGAAACTATTGCTATTTCATTTTCAGATGCGGTGTCTAATTTCCAACTTTCATAATGGGTGTTGGCAATAATTCCTTCTGCCAAGGTAATGGCTGTTCCACTAGGGGCATCCAATTTTTGGGTATGGTGAACTTCCTCCATCGAAACAGCGTATTGGCTAAGATTCTTCATCATTTGCGCTAAATAGGCATTTAGTTCAAAAAATATGTTTACCCCGAGACTGTAATTTGAGGCATAGATGAATGCACCATTTTTGGCTTTGCAAAAAGCAACGGCTTCATCATAATCTTTTAACCAGCCGGTAGTCCCTGAAATTATGGGAACCCCATGAGCTATGCAGGTTTTAATATTTTCAAACGCTGCATTTGGCATGCTGAAATCTATGGCTACATCAATGTCGGAGAAATCGATATCTACTGTATCTACATCTATTTTTGCGGCTATGGTATGGGTCCTTTTGAGCGCAATCTGCTCTATCATTTTTCCCATTTTCCCATAGCCAAACAAAGCAATATTCATATCTTAAAATCGAATGGTTAATGCCATTCCGTAATTGGGAATGGCTGTAAGTTGATCTAAATCTATATATGGCTTTAATTTAAGACTAAGATTCTGGTCTACATTAAATTGTTTTAAGTGTGAATCTACATTGGCATCTATAATATTCAAGGCATAGAGCGCGATTGTTACTAAAAGAGACAAATCCCGGTCTCTTTGGTATCTTTCTTGAGCTCGTTCCAATGCTGTATCTGAAAAATCGGGATTTCCCGGAACAATCCCACTGCCATTTAAATCATAAAATTCATCATTGGTAAAACCTGCTTGCCTACTTTTGAAAGCCGCCCGAAAGCGTTTGTACTCTTTGTCGTTAAAGGTATATACATAAACTCCAGTACCCATTGCTGCATAAACCAAGGGAACTTTCCAGTATCTTTTGTTGTAAACCTGCCCCAATCCGGGTAATATGGCAGAATAGAAAGCGGCCTTACTTGGTGCCAGCGGATTTAATTCCTTGCGCTTCTCTACTTTTAAATCTTGGACTTCTATGCCTTCTTCTTTAAGATTGTTTGAAATTGAATCTATTTCCTTTCCATTATTTTTTTCTTCCTGCGCCAAAACTAGGGCTACAAGAAGAAAAAAAGCAAAAAAAAGACCAAGGCTTTTACGCACCCGATATCAATTTTTTTAAACGTTTAAATTCTTCTTTGGAATGGAAGGGAATACTTATTTTGCCATTCCCTTTTTCTGTGGCAGTTACATCTACCTTAACCGAAAGGTAATCTGTTAGTTCCGGAATACTTTCAACAATATAATCTGGAGGAGTAAATGCTTTTTTTGGCTTAAGCGCATTTTCCGGCTTTCCTTCCTGATGTTCCTTTACTAATCTTTCTGTATCCCTTACAGACAAGTTTTCCCCTACAATTTTCTCATAGAGCGCTATCTGGTCTTGTTTTTTTTCGATATTAACCAATGTTCTTCCGTGGCCCATACTCACAAAACCATCTCTTATTCCTGTCTGAATAATGGGATCTAATCGTAATAAGCGAAGGTAATTGGTTATTGTGGAACGTTTTTTACCGACTCTTTCGCTTAATTTCTCTTGCGTCAATTCAATTTCATCAATCAATCGCTGATAGGAAAGCGCAATTTCAATTGGATCAAGGTCTTGACGTTGAATATTTTCAACCAAGGCCATCTCCAAGGATTCCTGATCATTTGCAATGCGAATGTACGCCGGTATACTTTCCAGTCCGATTAATTTAGAAGCTCTGTGTCTTCGTTCTCCGGATACCAGCTGGTACTTGTTGAATTCAATTTTGCGTACTGTTATAGGCTGAATTACGCCCAGTTCTTTGATAGAACTCGCTAATTCCCGTAATGCTTCATCATTAAAATTTGATCTCGGTTGAAAGGGATTTACTTCTATAGAATCAATATCTAATTCTACAATATTGCCTACTACCTTATCCGCATTCTTGTCCGCTACAGACCGTATATCGTTGTCCGGATCCTTTAATAAGGCAGACAAACCTCTTCCTAAAGCTTGCTTGTGTGTTGCCTTCGCCATTATACCATTTCCTTATTTTTCTTTAATACTTCATTGGCCAAATTTAAATAATTGGCCGCTCCTTTACTACTGGCATCATATTTAATAATACTTTCTCCATAGCTTGGTGCTTCACTCAATCTTACATTTCGTTGAATTATGGTATCAAAGACCATATCACTAAAATGCTTTTTTACTTCTTCTACTACTTGGTTGGATAGTCGTAAGCGAGCATCAAACATTGTTAGTAGCAAACCTTCAATATCCAGATCCGGATTATGTATCTTTTGAACACTCTTTATGGTATTCAGAAGTTTTCCAAGCCCTTCCAGCGCAAAATACTCGCATTGAATGGGTATCATAACAGAATCTGCAGCTGTTAGTGCATTTAAGGTAAGTAAACCTAAAGATGGAGCACAATCAATAAGAATGTAATCATATTCGTTTCGGAGCTCACTAATAGCTTTTTTCATCATATACTCGCGCTCTTCTTTGTCTACCAACTCAATTTCTATGGCAACCAAATCAATGTGAGACGGAATGAGATCTACGTTTGGTGAGGAGGTTTGTATTATGGTTTCTTTAGCGGTTTTGGTATGTTCCATTAATTGATAAGTACCAATTTCAATGGAATCTACATCAATCCCTAATCCTGAAGTCGCATTAGCCTGAGGGTCCGCATCAATTAGCAACACCTTTTTTTCCAGTACTCCTAGCGAGGCAGCTAAGTTAACTGTGGTGGTAGTTTTACCAACCCCACCTTTTTGATTTGCTATAGCAATTATTTTACCCATTACAGTAGTAAGTTAGGGGCTAAAAATACGATTATTTACGATGCCAAAAAATGTAAATTGTTAACACTACGTGAATAACTAGGGGACACGGTGTTAAATTGAGTTAAAGTCTTAAAGCTCCAAGAGGTTAAACTAAATAACGAAGTTTAATCGATTAAAATTTCCAAAATTTGGATAGCTGCTTCACTAATTTTAGTACCGGGGCCAAAAATAGCCACCACTCCCGCTTTAAAAAGATATTCATAATCCTGTTTTGGAATAACGCCACCAACAACTAACATAATGTCTTCACGACCATGGTTTTTTAATTCTTCTATAACCTGGGGTACAAGGGTTTTATGGCCACCTGCCAAAGAAGATATGCCTAATATATGCACATCATTTTCAACAGCTTGTTTTGCGGTTTCCAAAGGGGTCTGAAACAATGGGCCTATGTCTACGTCAAAACCTAGATCAGCATAACCGGTAGCTACTATTTTTGCGCCTCTATCATGTCCATCTTGACCCATTTTTGCAATTAGTATTCGTGGTCTACGACCTTCATTTTCGGCAAACTTGTCTGTAAGCTTTCTGGCTTTTTTAAAGCTTTCATCGTTCTTAATTTCTTTTGAAAACACTCCTGTAAATGATTTTATCACTGCTTTATGTCGGCCGAATGCCAATTCTAAAGCGTCGCTAATTTCTCCCAGCGTAGCCCTAGCCCGAGCAGCTATTATAGCTAAAGCTAGTAAATTTTCCGCTTCAAAATCTGCAGAACCGTTTCCAAGGTGATTATTAACTTTATTTTTCGCAAGAAGGGTTAGGTTCTCTAATGCAGCTGCAACTGCCTCGGAATCTCTGATTTGTTTAACGTTTTCAAGTCTTCTAATTTGCAACTTGCGAACTTCAGCATTATTTACCTCCAAAATTTGAAGCGCATCTTCCTCTTGAAGTTGAAATTTATTTACCCCTATCACGTAATCTTGAGTACTGTCTATACGGGCTTGTTTTTTTGCAGATGCTTCTTCTATTCTAATCTTAGGTAGGCCTGTTTCTATGGCTGGTGTCATGCCTCCAAGTTCTTCAATTTCCTGTATTAGCTTCCAGGCTTTGTTTGCAATTTTATCAGTAAGATATTCCACATAGTAGCTACCTGCCCAAGGATCTACTGTTTTAGTGATTTTGGTTTCTTCCAGCAAAAATAGTTGCGTATTACGTGCAATTCGGGCCGAGAAATCGGTTGGTAGGGCAATGGCTTCATCTAAGGCATTTGTATGTAAGCTTTGAGTGCCTCCAAAAACCGCTGCGGCACCTTCTATAGTTGTTCTGGCTACATTGTTAAACGGATCCTGCTCCGTTAGGCTCCAGCCACTGGTTTGGCAATGGGTACGTAGGAGTAAGGATTTTTCATTTTTGGGATTAAATTGTTTTAACAGTTTTGCCCATAACATTCTTGCTGCCCGCATTTTGGCGATTTCCATAAAATGATTCATCCCAATTCCCCAAAAGAAGGAAATACGCGGAGCAAATTCATCAATGGTGAGTCCGGCCTTAAGCCCGGTTCTAATATATTCCAGACCATTTGCCAGAGTGTAAGCCAATTCAATATCGGCGGTGGCACCGGCCTCGTGCATGTGATACCCTGAAACACTTAGACTATTGAATTTTGGCATGTATTTACTGGTATATTCCAGTATATCTGATACAATTTGCATTGATTGTTTAGGAGGATAGATATAAGTATTGCGCACCATGAATTCTTTGAGAATATCATTTTGAATGGTGCCTGATAATTCCTCTAGAGAAACACCTTGCTCCTCCGCTGCCACGATATAGAAAGCCATAATTGGCAAAACAGCACCATTCATTGTCATGGAAACGGACATTCTATCCAATGGAATGGAATCGAACAATAGTTTCATATCTTCCACAGTATCTATAGCTACCCCGGCTTTACCTACATCGCCTTCAACACGTTTATGATCACTGTCATAGCCTCTGTGTGTTGGCAAATCGAATGCAACTGAAAGTCCTTTTTGTCCAGCCTCCAAGTTCTTTCTATAAAAAACATTACTTGCCTCAGCTGTAGAGAAACCGGCATATTGTCTAATAGTCCAAGGATGCTTAATGTACATTGTAGTATAAGGACCTCTGAGGAAAGGAGGAATTCCTGCTGCAAAGGTCAGGTGATGTAAATTTTTGATATCATCTTCTGTAAATTGTGATAGTAATGCAATTTCCTCCGCTGTTGTATAGGTAAGCTCCCGTTCTTTATTTTTAGCAAAAAATAATTCATCTTGCTTTATAGTTAACTTAAGATGCTGGAAGTTTTTTCTATTCATGATTTAGTCTTTTTCGCTCCAAAGCTTCTGCCAATCGCTTTTCCAGTATGGGCTCTAGCAGGGTCTTTCTGCTATTGATTTTTACAAAAGGGAAAAGATTTATGGAAGCTTTCATTTTATCATCTTCACTTTCATATTTGTTGGTACCTATTAAAATTTCTTGTTGTGAATCAAAAAGCAATTGCTCTTTTTGGGCACTTTCTTTAATCTTACGTTGTATGGTGTGCTCTTTCAGCTGTTTCAAAAATCCACCACCTGCCTCAATGCCTTTAAACAGTTCCAATGCTTTTTCGGCCAATTGGTGTGTTAAGCTTTCGATGTAGTAAGAGCCATCCGCCGGATTGGATACTTTGTCAAAGTAACTTTCATACTTTAACAGCAGCAATTGGTTTCTGGATATGCGTTCTGCAAATTCATTATCCTTTTGATAAACAGCATCATATGCCCTATTTACCACTGTATCCGCACCACCTAAAATGGCCGACATGCACTCCGTTGTAGTGCGGAGCATATTGGTATTGTAGTCATAAATAGTTTTATTGCGCAAGGAAGGCTTTGCAAGAATATGGCAATCTGCCACAATGCCGTAAGATTTTCCCAAACTTTTCCACAGTAGACGAAGCGCCCGTAACTTGGCAATTTCAAAAAAATAATTGCTGCCCACTGCTACCTTAAAGCTCATGGTGGTTGACGGGTTTAAAAGTTTTTGATGGTCTAAAAAATTAAGATATTCGTTGGCGTGAGCCAGTGCATAACCAAGTTGTTGAACCATATTTGCTCCTGCATTTTGGTACAAAGTACTATCTGCACTTAAAACATTAGAAGTAGAGCTTTCATAAATGCTTTTCAGTGCATTATGGTCTTTTTCCAAGCTGACATACCAATTTCCTGTGCGCGCAAGATTTCCAATAACATCCATGTGAAAAAAGCCATTTTCGGCAATATCCTTTGTGGTATTTAAGGTTGACTTTAAGTATTCCTCGGATAAAAATTGGAAATTGAAATGAACAGGAACCTGTTCTAAATTGATGCCGTTTATTAGTTTTTCAATTTTTATTTCATTTGATGGAACAGTAAACTCCAGACTTTCAGCCCCTCTATCTAAAGCATCCAAAGCCTTGGCATTGGCCAATTTTACATTTCCTGCATAAATAACTTGCCCAATTTTCCAGATTGGAGTGCTTTTTTGAGGAATAAAGAGCTTATTTCCTAAATCTTCCGAGGTATAAAATGGTTTTACCTTAATCCCTTCCGGTGATTCCCAAAGTAAGGACTCGTTGTAGTCCTCACCTTTTAAATCAAACTGAATTTTTTGTTTCCAAGCTTTTGGGGATATCGGCTCAAATTCATCAAAAAGATTAGTTTTTGCCATTTTTTTTACTTTTTATACTATCCTCATATTCTATTAAGTAAATCTCTTCATTCTTCTTTTTTAGAAAGTAATGTTCGCGGGCAAACTTTTCGAGCTCCTCCTTATCCGATAATTTTTCAATCAGTTTTTTGTCTTTGGCAATCTCTTCTTGAAGAAATTCCTGTTGTTTTTCCAATTTTTTAATTTCTTTCCGTAATTCCCAATGAATAAGTAAAGAATTAGTGTCAAAAAAGGTCATCCAGATAAGAAAAATGGTAAGCACCAAAACGTACATATTGGTTGCCCAACTAAACCACTTTTTCTTTTTGAGTTCTTTTAAGCCCATATTCCTTACTGTAATTTTTGGTTGATGATGGTTCTGACCATGTCTACGGCTACAGTATTGTATTTATTATTGGGGATAATTAAATCTGCAAATTCTTTTGTAGGCTCAATAAACTGCTCGTGCATAGGTTTTAATATGGTTTGATATTTTTCTATGGTAGTGTCCAAATCCCAACCACGTTCCTGAACATCGCGCTTTAAACGTCTGATGAGTCGTTCATCGGAGTCGGCGTGCACAAAAATTTTAATATCACACATGTCGCGAATCTCAGGATGTGTAAGAATCAAGATGCCCTCTATAATCATCACTTTACGCGGATGCGTAGGAATGTGTTCATTGGTTCTATTGCATTCCAAAAAAGAATACACAGGTTGAAGTATCGATTTACCTCCTTTCAGAGTTATTAAATGTTCTCCCAAAAGTTTAAAATCTATGGAATTGGGATGATCAAAATTGGTTAACCTTCGCTGATCAAGTGTTAAGTGAGAAAGATCATTATAATAGGAATCTTGGGAAATTACACCTACCTCTTCGGGAGGGAGCTCATTGATAATTTGATTGACGACTGTAGTCTTTCCGCAACCTGTACCGCCTGCAATCCCTATAATAAGCATTATTCTTTGTTTTCACCAAAAATACGGATTTGGGATGAAACCGACATGTTTAAAATTAGCTTTAAAATCTCTAGAATGGTAAGTGCGGAAATTTTGGTAAATGATTATTATAATAAAGAGAGGTTACTCCTGACCGTTTAAGGCACCTTTAGATTGGCAAATAAATTACCCCGCTGGAAGAATCTCTTTTTGCACCTGTTACTGACCTTAGCACATTGGTTTTTTCTTCCCAGCGCAAAACCCCCATTAGCGCAAAAACTAAAGCCTCCTTGTTTTCAATTAAGGTAGTTGAAGGAACAATTACTTTCACTTCAATTCCTAATTTTTCTTGGAGTGTTTCTACCAAAAAGGTGTTTAAGGCGCCACCACCTGTAACTAACAAAGTGTTTACCAGTTTTTGGCGATTTTGATTTATTTGCATTGTTACCTGATCACAGATGTGATGAATGGCTGTATGGAGCAAACTTTCTATGGTGTCCTGCGTTTCTTCAACAATCGGGATCACTTTTTCTACAAACCATTCATACCCAATTGATTTTGGAAAAGGAAGTTTATAAAACTCCAGATTATTAAGACTCCGGAGCATCATCTTGTTTAGTTTTCCGTTGCTTGCCATTTTACCTCCTTTATCAAAAGCTATGTCAATTTTTTGAGTAATATAATTCAAAATCATATTTGCCAAACCAATGTCATATGCTAAACGTTTGCCGTCTTTGTCAAAAGAAATATTACTTATTCCTCCTAGATTGAGACAAAAATCATAGGTGCCAAAAAATAATTTATCTCCAATTGGAACTAAAGGTGCCCCTTGTCCCCCAAGAGCAACGTCATTGGTTCTAAAATCACAAATGGTTTTCTGGCCACTCTCATTGGCTAAGTGCTGCCCGGATCCTATTTGAAAGGTGAATCCATTTTGGGGTTGATGGTGGGTAGTGTGTCCATGACTAGCTATAAAATGCACGCTTAAACCAAAAGAGTCTATAAATTCTTTAGCTCTTTTACCTAACCATACCCCGTAGCTGTTGTGAAAGCGTAACAGCTCGTCTGCGGGTAGATAAATAGCTTGTTTTAATTTTTCCCGCATGTCTTTGTCATACGCAATACTTTCTGCTTCTTCTATTTGAAATTCCCAACCTTCCGTACTGTTCCAAATAGTGCAATAAGCCAAATCCAGGCCATCCAAAGACGTGCCTGACATTAAACCAACAACTTTATAAACTTTCATTTTGCATTAGTGTTACGGGTAATTTACCGGGAGCATTACAGTTTCCCAAGAAATGTTGCGCTGCATTGGTTTGAAATACTTCAAAATCCTGATAGACCAGTATAATTTCTTTTGCTTTATTAAAATTAATCAAGTTGAGCACAAAAGGATTTCCAAAGAGATAGACAATTACATTTTTGCTGTGAATAAGATCATTTATCAACTTCAACTCTTCTTGCAAAAGATCAAAATTGTTTTGAGGCTTTACCTTTGGTGGGTAGATTGCTATTAGTACATTTTCGTTGGATGCCATACCAGTTTTTGTTTCTGTAATGGTTTGAAGCGATGTTGATAAAATTTCAAAAGGATGCACTGTAGCTATAGTTTTAAAAAATCGGGTATTTGTATTTTTACCGATTACTAAACCCACAAACCCTTCCTTTATAAAATCGGAAGTAAAGGTTCTATTAATTTTTAGGTTCGTTAAACTTTCCGCGGCTATTTTTTGATTTAGGGGATCCGGAATGATCAAGTTATCAGTTGACTCTTTAGGTGACCGTAGCGCTTTTTCTTTGAGCACCCATAGGCGCTGAAAACTATTTTCTATTTGCTTGGTGGCGGCATTTTTTAGTATTAATTGAATACCTTCTGCAACGTGTTCGGCAAAACAAAGAACATCAATACCTGCATCAAAAGCCAACCATTCCAGTTCTCCTTTTGTGGGGAATAATTTAGCCACACTATGCATATTTAAGGCATCGGATATTACGGCACCGCTGTAGTTCAGTTTATCTCTTAAGACTTTCTGAATTATTTCTTTTGAAATCGTGGCTGGAATTGGTTCTCCATGGGTTAATGCCGGAATGGCCAGATGCCCTACCATTACGGAATCCACACCGGATGTTATTAATTTCCGAAAAGAATAAAGCTCATTATTCCATAATTCATCTTCAGTTTTTAAAAGTATGGGCAGTCCTAAATGTGAATCGGTTGCTGTGTCACCATGCCCCGGAAAATGTTTGATACTAGTTAGTACATTTTCGCTTTTTGTTCCCTCCATAAATGCCAAAGCCTTTTCAACCACTTTAAGTTTATTTTCACCAAATGAGCGGTAGCCGATTACAGGATTACTGGGGTTTACGTTAACATCTACCACCGGGGCTAAATTCCAGTGGATCCCTGCCTGTTTGCAATCATGAGCGATGTTTTTGCCTACCTGACGAATTAAATCAACATTTCCTTCAATAGCACCTAAGGTTATGGCATAAGGGTATTGTGGGGTATTCTCTATGCGCATAGCCAAGCCCCATTCGGCATCAATGGCTATTAACAAAGGAAATTTGGCTGCATTTTGATACCTTATGATCAATTTTTTTAAGGTATCAAAACTTTGTTCATTGTAAACTATTGTCTTTTTTCCTTCAAAATTTGTTGCTGCACTGGCTCTACTGTGAAAGAAACACAGACTCCCAATATGATGGTTACGAATAAGCTTTTCCAGCTGTTGTATTTCTTCTTCGGAATCATTTATGAATGCTGCAGGCATAAATAACTGTCCCACCTTTTCTGCCAGAGTCAGTGTTGTTTTTGCTATTTTATATGAATATACCTTAAGCATCAGTTGTCTTTGTTTTTTTTTCCAAAATCTGCAGGGTATTTAATAAGTTTCAAAAGAAATAGCGAAGGCAAGGCGGCAATAACTACCCAAATAAAAAACCCACCATATCCCAACCATTGTTGTACATAACCGCTAATCATTCCCGGAAGCATCATTCCCAAAGCCATAAACCCTGTTGCAATGGCATAGTGGGATGTTTTTGATTTTCCATCAGAAATATAAATGAGATACATAAGAAATGCGGCAAAGCCAAATCCATAGCCAAATTTTTCAAACACAACTGTAGCAGACACGGCAATAACATTAGTGGTTTTTGTAAGTGCCAGAAGTGCGTAAAGGGCATTGGGGATATTTAAGGAAAGAACCATGGGTAACATCCATTTTTTTAGTCCATCTCTAGAAATTAAAATTCCGCCTAAGATCCCTCCTATAGAAAGCATAATTACCCCGGCAGTGCCAAAGATAGTACCTACTTGTTCTGTAGAATACCCTAATCCCCCTTCCGCTGGGTTATCCAATAAAAATGGAGCCGCCATCTTAACTAATTGGGACTCTCCCAGTCTGTATGTTAGTATAAAAGCTAACGCAATTACAATATTTGGTTTTTTAAAAAAAGTAATAAAAACTTCTAAAAATCCTTTTGGGCGTTCTGCGGATATGGCAGCAGAGGATTCATACTTTGGTGTCACCAAGAAGTTGGAGATAGTTAGAAGTAACATTAATACAGCAGCTGCGGTCATGGTTATGCTCCATGCCTTAGTGTTGTCACCGTAATAATTTTCTAAAAAGCCTGCCATTATAACTATTAGACCCTCACCAGTTACCATAGCCAAACGGTAGAAGGTGCTGCGCATCCCTACAAAAAAAGACTGCTTTTTTTCGGTGAGCCCAAGCATATAGTAACCATCCGATGCAATATCATTTGTGGCAGAAGCAAATGCGGCCATCCAAAAACAAGCTAGTGTAGTTGTGAAAAAAAGGTTGGTTGGCAAAGTTAAGCCCACACCCAATAGTGCCAGTGCTATAATAAACTGCATTGATAAAAACCAGTTGCGCTTGGTACTTTTAAGATCTACAAACGGACTCCACAAAGGTTTTAGCACCCAAGGTAAATACAGCCAACTCGTATATAAACCAATATCAACATTACTCACTCCCAATTTTTTGTACATAATCACGGATACAGTGACCACTAAAACATAAGGGAGACCTTGTGTAAAATAAAGTACAGGCACCCAGGCCCAAGCCCATTTATCTTTTTCAATCATTGGTTATGGTTTGCCTAAATATAGGATAACTGGATTAGTTTCCTGCCCAAATTTGTCTATAAATGTTAAGGCCACATACTTTTCCTTTTCAACTTCTTTAGATATAAGTTGGATACTGTCACTGTCGGTTATAAGAGTTTTACTTAATAAGTTTCTCATAGGATAGTGCTGCTTTACTTTTTTTCCTGAAGTATAGAATAAGGCGTACCGATAAGGTTCTAAATTGTCAAACTTTAGATGGATGGAGTCCCTATGCCTTAAAACGGATTCCGGCTTTACAGAAGATACAGTTTTTTTTGGTTTAAAAGATGCTGGAGGTAGTGCCGGTTTTTTGTAATAGTTCTTTTTTAAATAAGCTACCACATCAGAATTGTTTTGCATTAAGCTTTTTGCACTGAAATATGCGTTGCCACTTACGGTGGCCGTTTTTCTGGCCAACCGAATTTGATTAGGCAACTCTTTCTTATTGTTCCATGCAGCATCACCATTATTTCGTATTTTATAAGGACCGTTTCCAATATATAAGTTAGTGCCGGGATTACTTTTGTTTGCCCACCAAGCCACAATTTTTCGATGAGATGCTTCAGGCAAATCCATACTCCAATAAACTTGCGGCAGTAAATAATCTATCCAGCCCTTTTCCATCCATAACAACGGATCGGCGTATAAATCGTCATAAGTTGTCTGTCCGGCTCGGGTATCAGAGCCTTCCGGGTCGGTAGCTTTGTTTTTCCATACCCCAAACGGACTTATTCCAAATTGAACCCAAGGTTTTATACTTTTTATGGTGTGATGAACATTTTTGACCAAAGAATCTACATTGCTTCTTCTCCAATCTTCGATAGATTGTTCAGGCAAGGCATAATCTTTAAAAGTTGTTGAGTCGGTTAACACCTGGTCTTTGATTTTATAAGGATAAAAGTAATCATCAAAGTGAATAGCATCAACATCGTAATTGGAAACTACTTCAGCCATAATGGCATTTAAGTGTTCCTGAACTTCAGGGATTCCGGGATTGTAATAAAATTTGGGACCGTATTTAAGCATCCACTCAGGATGCCTATTGTAATCGTGCAATGGACTCAGGATTTCCGTATTTTCATTCATGGTGGCACGATATGGATTTAGCCATGCATGAAACTCCATTCCTCTTTTATGAGTTTCAGATATCATCCATGCCAAAATATCATCGCTGGTGTTGGGTGCTTCACCCTCTACACCGGTTAAAAACCGGGACCAGGGCGCATAGTCAGAAGGATAAAAAGCATCTCCTGCAGTTCTTATTTGAACTATTGCGGCATTAAAATGCAGATTTTGATAAAACTCCAGGAGTTTTAGATAATCAGCTTTTTGTTTGGCAATGCTGTCATTTCCATTTTTAGGCCAATCTATATTAGCCACCGTTGCTACCCAAAAGCCTCTGAATTCTCTTTTTGGCTCTGAGGTATTCGACTTAAAAACCCCGCATGAAGTAAAAAATAGAAGCGCTATAAAAGAGAGGTTTTTGAGCATTTCATCTTCAAATATATCGATTTGCTAAAGTATCATCCTAGGATTACATAAACCATAGGATGATAACTGGTTTTATAACTTAATTAAATTTATAACGCACAAAGCCTTCCATGGCTTCATATTCTGCCAAGCCTAAGGCATTATATTTTCTAGCCGTTTCTTGATTCCGCTGTTCTGCCCTTTGCCAGAATTCACGTGCATCATTACCAGGAAACATGGCGGCATCTTTTTGAGATTGATGTTTAAAAATCGCATTTTTCTTTCTGGACATATCTTTAGGCCCAATAGGAATGGTCATTTCCATATCTGCAATATCCCATTCCTGCCAAGCTCCCCGATACAGCCATACATAACAATCATCTACCCATTTCACCTTATCTTTTACTAATTTTTCAAGGGCTTTGAAGATGATTTGTAAACACACCCTGTGCGTTCCGTGAGGATCCGAAAGATCTCCGGCTGCAAAAATTTGGTGCGGTTTTATCTTGTTTAATAAATCTACCGTAAGGGTAACATCTGCATCTGAATATGGATTTTTCTTTACGGTTCCGGTTTCATAGAAAGGAAGGTTTTGGAAATGGGCATTTTTTTCATCTACTCCGCAATATCTGCAGGCTGCCAAAGCTTCACCTTTTCGGATAAGCCCTTTAAATTTCTGAACCTCCGGACTATCAATCTGTCCGGGTTTTTTGCCTGCCAAAAATTCTCTGACCTTTATGAATTGGTCTTCAATTTCCTTATTGTCTTTTTGGATATCTCTTGCAAAATCCATGAAGCGGATAACTTCATCATCAAATACAGCTATGTTTCCGGATGTTTGGTAGGCAACATGTACCTCATGACCTTGGTCTACTAACCTAAGCAGGGTACCACCCATAGATATTACATCATCATCCGGGTGTGGGCTAAAAATGACAGCTCTTTTTGGAAATGGGGTATTGCGTTCCGGTCTGTTACTATCATCAGCATTTGGTTTTCCACCGGGCCAACCGGTAATTGTGCGTTGCAACTGGTTAAACACTTTAAGGTTTATGTCTTCAGCAGAGCCAATTTCTGCAACTAAATTACCCATTCCATGCTCATTATAATCCTCATTGGTCAACTTAAGTATGGCTTTAGCTAATTTCTCTGATAGCCATATAGTAGCTTTCTTAATCAATTTGTCATCCCAGTTGCATTCACCAACTAACCAAGGATTATTGATTCTGGTAAGCGCAGAGGCTGCTGCCTGATCTACTATAAAATTACAGTTTTTATGATTTTGTAAAAAAGTGGCAGGAACAGATTCTCTTATTTGCCCTTCTACTGCTTGTTTGATTATACCTGCTTTACCTTCGCCCCAAGCCATTAAAATAATTCTTTTGGCTTCCATAATTGTGCCAACTCCCATAGTAATAGCCCTGGAAGGAACATTTTCATGACCAAAAAAATCGCTTGCCGCATCTAAACGGGTAACCCTGTCCAAACGTACCAATCTGGTTTTACTACTAATGGAAGATCCCGGTTCATTAAAGCCGATATGTCCGGTTCTACCAATTCCTAGGATTTGAATATCAATACCACCGGATTTGAGTATTTTCTTTTCATAGGTTTCGCAAAAAGCCCTAACATTTTCTTTTTTTAGGGTACCATCAGGAATATGTATATTTTTTTTGTCAATATCAATATGATCAAATAAATGTTCATTCATAAAGCGAACATAGCTATGAATGGAATCCGGTTCCATCGAAAAGTACTCATCTAAGTTAAAGGTAATTACGTTTTTAAAGCTCAATCCCTCTACCTTGTGTAATCTCACTAAATACTCGTACACTTTAATAGGCGTTGATCCTGTTGCTAAACCCAGAACAAACTTTTTCCCTTGCTTTTGTCTTTGGGTTATGGAATTGGCTATTTCCCTAGCTACGAACAAAGAAGCATTTTCCGAGCTTTCATGAATAATGGTGTTTATTTTTTCAAATTTTTTGGACTCATCATCGGTTAGAATTACCAATTTTTCAGATGCGGTCAGTGTTTTGGCCATAAAAAGTGACATTTTAGTGTTAATGATTTGCAGGTACAAAGGTAAGTAAAAAAATAAATACTTGCAGTTTTTTGCTATAAATTTTGCTTTTTTTTGCAATTTTAACATTTTTAAATTTTAAAACTGTAAAAAACAGCAAATAGAAATAATTTGCTATATTTGTTGCCGAAACATTTACAAATACATGTTAAAAGAAGAACGTCATCAGGCTATACTAAATGAGGTAGAGCTGCACAATAGGGTTTTGTTAACCGATATTGCTGAAATTTTGGGTGTTTCTATAGATACGGTACGTCGCGATGTTAAAGAACTGGACGAAGAGAATAGATTGAGAAAGGTTCATGGTGGCGCTATTTCCCTCAGCTTTACAAGTTACAACCCAAGTCACACTATATATGCGCTTCCACAAAAAACCAAGATTGCGGAGAAGGCCGTAAAACTTTTAAAGGATGGAGGTGTAATTTTGATTGACGGAGGTACAACATGTTTGGAATTAGCTCGTTTGATCCCAGTAAAACTTAAACTAACGTGTTTTACGCTTAGTTTACCCGTTGCCTTGGAATTACTCTCAAAGCCCAATATTGAAACTATTTTTATCGGTGGCCAAATGTCTAAAGATGCACAAATTGCCATTGGAGCTAATGCAGTACATAATCTTTCCAAAATAAAGGTCGATTATAGCTTTATAGGTACTGGTTATGTAGATGCAGTTTATGGTTTAACCGAGTTTGATTGGGATATTGTGCAAGTAAAAAGAGCTATTATTAGTGCTTCTAAAAAGACAATACTTTTATCTATTTCCGAAAAGTTAAATTCTCAACACCGCTATAAAACCTGCGATTTGCATGAGATAAATACAATGATAACGGAACTAAATCCCGAAGATAAAGTCCTTAGACCTTTTAGAAATCAAGAAATTTACCTATTATAAATTATGTCTGATTACAAAAAAATCACAGAACAGACTTCTATTTATGAGTCTCTGGAAAAAATGGATACTCATTCCATATTAACCAGTATAAATGAAGAAGATAAAAAAGTTGCAGAAGCGGTTTCTTTCGTCATTCCTGCAGTCGCTGAATTAGTTGAAGGCTTGGTCGCACGTTTTAATAAGGGAGGTCGCTTATTCTACATTGGGGCAGGTACCAGTGGCAGATTGGGAATTCTTGATGCATCCGAAATTCCACCAACCTATGGTATGCCGCATGACAGAGTTATAGGACTCATAGCAGGCGGGGACACTGCTATAAGAAAATCCGTGGAACATGCAGAGGATGATATTGAACAGGCCTGGAAAGATTTAAGTTCTTTTACTATAACAAAAAATGATACAGTTGTGGGAATCGCAGCCTCCGGAACAACACCATACGTTATTGGAGGAGTAAAAATGGCAAAGGCTAATGGTCTACTTACGGCCTGCATTACTAACAATCCGGAGTCACCTTTGACAAAAGCAGTTGAGATTCCTATAGCCGTAAATGTAGGCCCCGAATTTGTTACCGGAAGTACACGAATGAAAAGTGGGACATCTCAAAAATTAGTGCTCAATATGATCTCTACCGCCCTGATGATTAAAATTGGAAGGGTTCAGGGCAATAAAATGGTAAATATGCAATTGAGCAATAATAAATTGGTAGATAGGGGAGTACGCTTTTTGGTCGAAGAATTAAAAATTGAATACAAAGAAGCGGAGCAATTATTGAAAAAGCATGGTTCAGTTAAAAATGCCATCGAAGCCAAAAAATAAATTAATTATTTCTTGAGAATCAAGGCAACTTCTTCAGGAGTTACTATTTTGTCGCTCTTATTACCCCAAGAATTTAAAATGTAATTCATAACATCAGCAATCTCCTCGTCCTCGAGGCCCATGGGCATCATTACACTATTGTATGTAATTCCATTAACTACAATTTCACCACGCTGTCCGTATTTAACCCCTGCAATACTCTCTGTTCTATTGTTTAGTAAATAGTCTGAGTTTGCTAAAGGAGGGAAGGTATTTTTTACTCCTTCACCTTTTTCGAGATGACATGTTATACAAAAATCTCCGTAAATTTCATTACCTCTTTTGATGCTTTCCTGCAATTTGGTATCCTGGAACAAAATGGTTGATAAAGCGCAAATGCTAATTAAATAGATATAAAAAAAAACTTTCATATAGCAATTTTACAGGGTAAGGACAGTTTAATTTTTGAATTTAATTTAAGAATTCAACAAGAGAATAATATACTAATGGTTTTTAGCGATTCGGATTATTTGTTTGGAATCAGTTTATAAATTCCTTTTCCTTCTACAGACACGTAGATAAATCCGTCAGGGGACTGGCGAACATCTCTAACTCTACCTATATCCTCCAAAAGCCTTTCTCTATTTATAACTTTTTCACCCTGCAACTCTAAGCGTTCTAAATATTGAAACGAAAGAGAGCCAACTAAAAGATTACCTTTCCAATCCGGATATTTGTCAGAAGTAACAAAGGTCATCCCGCTTGGTGCTATAGAGGGTACCCAATAATGTATAGGTTGTTCCATGCCATCCATTTCAGTTTTGTCAGTTATGGGGGTGCCACTATAATTTATTCCATAGGTAATTACAGGCCAGCCATAATTAGCTCCTTTTTTTATAATATTAATTTCATCGCCGCCACGTGGTCCGTGTTCATGGTCCCATATTTCGCCTGTTTCAGGATGTTTTACCAGTCCCTGAGGGTTTCTATGACCATAACTATAAATTGCTTTTTTAGCATCTTTTGTATCCATAAAAGGATTATCTGCAGGAATACTTCCATCATCATTTAAACGATATATTTTTCCTCCATCCCTGGTAATATCCTGTGGGTTTATTTCCATATCTCCCCGTTCTCCTATAGAAAAATACAAATAACCTTCATTGTCAAATTCAATTCTAGATCCAAAATGCTGACCTTTTGTTGTATTTGGAGTTGCTTTATATAATAGCTCCTTGTCTACTAATGAGTTATCTTTCAATTTTGCTCTCATTAAGGCTGTGTGCCCCCCTTTGTCATCACCCTCTGAAGAGGCGTATGTAAGGTATAACCAACCATTAGTTTCGTAATTGGGATGCAATTTTATGTCCAACAGTCCGCCTTGCCCTCTATCATATACCTCTGGAACGTTGGTAACATTAATCCGCTTACCCTCTTTAAAATGAATTATTTGTCCGGTTTTATCGTTAATCAGCATACTACCATCCGGAAGGAAAGCCATACTCCAAGCAATTTGAATATCGCCCATTACTAATTCCGTCGTGAAAGAATTTTTTTTAGGGGTATTCACCTTATTTTCAGGACTTTGTCCACAGGATAGAACAACAGCAAAAACAAGAAAATACAGGGATAATATACGATTCTTCATAATGGAACGTTAATAAATAATAATAATGTAAGCTTTAGGGCTTAAAGATAGCTAGAAATATAAGTTTAAACAATTACACTAAGAATATACTGATCCCAAATCTGTTATTCTATACAAAACTTGACTTAACCTATGCTCCCAAAAAAACCAAGGTATACTTTGTATGCCATAGTATTGCTTGTAGTCTCAGTTGTTGGTACTTCGGCAATAGCTAATCCAAAAGTTTACGAGCTCCTTACCGAATTTACGAACGTTATTGAAAAGGCGTCCTTTTCTACGTTAACAGTGGGTGAAAAGGAAACATCAGCTCCCGATCTTGTAGTTTTAAATATAGATGAAGCAGCTCTTGTTCCTACTGCTCCCATGTTTACTACTATTATCAATGGCGCCAATGAAACGGTTACCTGTTCCATTGACGGTAGCACACTGGCAAAATTTTTTCTTTGTGGTACCGGCGATAACAGGACTTTAACTTTGAATCAATCCGGTAGTACATACACTTGGCAAAAGCTCGGAGCAGGATGTTCATTTGTTGGTACTGATACTTGTCCGGTGTTTAATAGTGCTTGTAATGGAGATTGGGCAACTGTGGGAACCGCTTCAACATTTTTATTAAACGCAAGTAGTAGCACAGTTGCCGGAGAATATCGGGTAAGGGTTAATTCCGGAGCCTTTTATTATTTTAGAGTAAGTTCCAATCCCTTAAACCCGCAATTGGCAGTAACCAATATTATCTGTGGAAATCCGGGAAGAGTTGAAGTAACCAATGTTCCGGCGGGCTACGAATACAGTTTAAATTCTGCAGCAGGTCCTTACCAAAGTGCACCATTTTTTGATATTTTCACCCCGGGAAACTATCAGGTTTTTACCCGTTTACAGGGCGCTTCTGCGAGTGCGTGTGTATTTCCTTCTCAGGTAGTTACTATAACACAGGTGGATATGACGGTCAATGTATCCAAAGTGGATATTACCTGTAGTGGGGATTTCGGGAGTATCTCAGTTAGCATTGGGAATGTACCGGGATTTTACAGTTACCGATTGATACGCAATGGTACGACTATAAATACATTTGGACCTAATAGTTCTAATACGCACACTTTTAATAACCTAGGACCTGGAACGTATGCTGTTCAGGTCACTGCTGGAAGTAGCTGTACCCAAACAATAAGTACTATAGGGGGTGTTCCCATAACCATAGGTGCCGGTCTGGTTCCTTTAGAGGCAACAGCATTTGCAACAAATAGTTTTGGTTGCGGGGCAACTTCTGTGAATGTTACGTTAAACGCAAGCGGGGGCACAGGACCCTATCAGTACAGTTTAAATGGAGGAACAACATATAGTGCTAATTTCCCGGGATCAACCGTTTTTGCTGTTAGCGCTCCGGGAACGTTTAATCTATTGATTAGAGATGCTCAAGGGTGTACAAAAACAGCCGCTGTAGAAGTTCAGAACATACCGCCTCCTGTTTACAACGTAGTGTCTCAAGATGCCAATTGCGGGGGTGCCAATAATGGTAGTGTAACCGTTAATGTTACAAATAGTCAAGGTTATAATTTACAATACAGTATTAATAATGGAACTACTTTTCAGAGTAGTAACGTGTTTTCCAATTTAGCTCCGGGATCTTATAATGTTGTGGTAAGGTATCAACAAGATACTTTTGTTTGTACTACTCCCGCAGTGGTTGAAACTATTGGTACTCCTTCAACCATTAACGGTACTGCCACAGCTACCCAAGCTCCTACCTGTACTAATGAAACGGGTGGGCAAATAACATTTTCCGGAGTTAGTGGGGGAGTTGGTCCTTATTCTTATAGTATAGGAGCCGGATTTTTAGTAGGAAATCTGGTTTTTAACAATTTATCTTCCGGAACGTATACTCCTCAAATAAGAGATGCAAACGGGTGTGTGGAAACCTTACCGGCAATTGTATTTGCAGGTCTTAATAAGCCCACAGATATAAACTTTACAGTTTCCTCCATTGATTGTGCTACGGGTACAGCCTCCGTATCATTGGCAGTTACAGGTGGCGGAAGTATTGCTAGCTATCAGATTATTGCCCCTATTGTAGTTAATAACGGGGGCAGTAATGTCTTTACAGGATTAGGATTAGGCAGTTATACATTTAGGGTAACAGATGTAAATGGTTGTAGTTATAATGAGAGCTTTGCTATTACAAGTATTAGCTCTATTAGAGCAACAACCCAGCTGATTTCCAATGTAACCTGTTTTGGCGATAGTGATGGGCAAGGTAGATTTATTATTGATGGTTTTGCAACCACTTACCGCTATCAGATTAACGGAGGAGCTTTTGTTACCGGACAAACTTCCAATATGGTTACTTTAAACGGATTGGCTGCGGGAAGTTATGATATTGCCGTTACAGATGACCAAACCAATTGTACGGACACAGCTACCTTAACTATTGCTCAACCGGCTACCACGTTGGCAATAGCCCCGGTAGTTACTCCAATGAGTTGCCAAAATAATAATAGAGGAGCCGTAAATGGTAATGCATTGGGCGGTTGGGGTAGTTTCCAGTATACTTTGACCAGACCTTCCGGATCTCCACTCGGCCCTCAAAGTAATCCAAACTTTACCGGACTTACCGCAGCAGGTTCCTACACCATTACTGTACGCGATGGTGGGGGGTGTACCGCTTCCTCTTCTTTTACGTTAACGCCTTTGAGCGCACCTAATCTGACTTTGAATCCGGCATCAGATCTTTGCTTTGACAGTTTTGATGCAGCTACCTTAATGGTAACTGCTTCGGGAGGGTCTGGGCCGTATCAATACAGAATAAACAGCGGTCCTTGGGGACCTGGTTCGACATTTAGTGGACTTAATCCGGCGAACTATACCATTGAAGTAAGAGATGCCAACGATTGTCGGGCTACAGTAAGCAGAACCATCAGACCGCAGACCACAACCAATGTTCTTATTCAAAGGGAACTTACTTGTAGTCTTAGTGGAACAGGAGATGCAGAAATAAGGGTAAATATTGCAAATGGCAATACGCCATATTTAAATTATGCCGTCAATTTCAATGGTGGCGGTTATGGTGGAACTACCGGCATAGCAGGAACTTCTTTCGTATATACAACAGGAGCAGCAGGTACTTATCGTTTTAGAATTACAGATAATTTAGGATGTGTGGTAGAAACCAATGAGGTAATAATTAGCCCTTTAGAGACTATTGCTGCTTCAGCCACAGTTACTGCCCCAAGATGTGGAGATCCCACAACCGGTATTGTAGAACTAATTCCGGATGCTACCGTAGGAATACCACCATACCAATTCAGTACTGATGATATAACTTATACCAGCCAAGCAGTGTATCCAAATTTGACACCCGGGAATTATACGTATTATGTGCGAGATAGTCGAGGTTGTGATGTGGCCGTACCTTTTACAGTAGGACCTCCAACACCTGGAGTTGATGCAACCGTAGTTCCAACAGATGCAGTCTGTACTGCTGGGTTAAGTAACGGATCTATTGCGGTTACCGGTTTAATTAACGGAGTTGCTCCATTCGTTTATACTTTAATCAATGAAACAGGAGTTACCGTGGGTACTGTTGGACCAACAGCAAGTACTACGGCCAGTTTCCCAAATTTATCCCAAGGTTCTTACACAGTAATAACTACAGACAGTGCGGGCTGTGAGGATACAGATTTCGTGGTTATTTCACAAAATGAGCTCGATTTGGTACCAGTTGCTACAACTACACCGCCTGATTGTACCACTGACTTTACTTATATTGTTGAGATTGTAGGTGGTACCGGACCTTACCAAATTGGTTTGGTAGGCAGTCCACTGGTCTCTCCTAATGTGAATCCTACCCGCCATGATTTTACTGGTCAAATCCAGTATGGGGTAACTTATTTTGTTGAGGTCATTGATGCCTTAGGATGTAGGTATATAGAACAAATAGATCCCATTGCAGGACCTAATCCTTTATCGGTTACTGCTTTGGCGACCAGTGCTTCTTGTGATGTGTCAGGAAATGGTAGTATCAGTTATACTATAGCCGGATTTACAGGAGCCAATGTAAGTGTAACGGTGACTAATACTGTCACAGGAGTTGTGGTATTTGGCCCTTCAACGGTACCAGCGGTCGGACCATATCCTGATATTACAGGACTTGCCCCAGGAAATTATCAGATCATTGTAGAGGAGACTACAACCAGTTGTAGAGCGAGTACTCTGGTTACTATTATACAAGATATTCCTTCCATAGCCATAGACAGTAATACAAATGCAAGTTGTAATAATCCTAATGGGCAATTAGTAATTCGTGGAGTTGGCGGAACACCGGGCTACACCTTTGCAATAGTAACAAGCGGTAGTCCTGCTCCCGCATTGGGAGTTTATACCGCAACTACAGTGTATGATCTTGCTCCGGCGAACTATGATATTTATGTAAGAGATAGTCAAGGATGTAGTGCTATTTTACCTAATGTGGCCGTTATCACTGATCCCGGAGTACCGACACCGACGGTGAATGTAATAAACCAATGTGTTGCGGTAACTAACTTTAATGTATTTATTACATCACCATTAAGCACAGGAACCGCCCCGGAAACGAATTTTCAGTATGATATTGGCGGCGGTTTTCAAAACAGCCCTGCATTTGTTGTAACCAACCCCGGTTCTTATACTATTACGGTTAGAGATGGTAATGGTTGTACCAATACTGTTATTGCTGAAGTTTTTGATTTTTTCTCTATAACAGCTAGTGCCTCTACGCTGCCCTCTTGTAACAACTTAGACGGAAGTATTACCATAACTACCTCCGGTGGAAGTGGGAATTTTGAGTATGTTCTAGATGATGGTGTAAATCCGACCGTAACGCAGACCACGAATGTTTTTACCAACTTAGGACCCGGAACGTATACAATTTTTGTAGAGGATCAATCATCCAATACGATTCCTTTATGCAATGAGACCGTTATTGTGGAAATTCTTACCGTAAATGAACCTGTAATTGATGCTATTACTACAGAAAATATTTCCTGTTTTGGATTGAATGATGGCAGTATTTGGGTCGATTTAGATCCCGCCACCGCCACAGACGGGCCATATTCTTATATATTATATGATAGTGCCAACAATCCGGTTGGATTGCCACAGCCCGATGCTATTTTTGATGGAGTTGCACCGGGAATTTACCAAGTTGAAGTGATTTCAAGCAGAGGTTGTACTGTTCGTTCCGGAAATATTACCATTTTGGAGCCTACTCAGTTAGTGGGCAATGCAACGGCACCTCCATTTTCTTGTAATGCTGCAGCCAATGTATTTAACACAACCCTAATTACTGCATATGCAGATACCAATGGCGATGGTACAGGAACTTTAACAGGAACAGCTCCTTATAGCTATAGCATCAATGATGGTACCCCGGTTTTTGATGGTACTAACTTTCAAAGTGGCAATACCTTTGAAATCGTTGACAATGGTTCCACTCAGACCATTATAGTGACGATTAGAGATGCCAATGGGTGTGAGGTAACAGATACCGTAGTATTGAATCCGCCCACCGATTTAACCTTTAGCTTCAATACATTAACACCTATTACTTGTGATGCTACAGGAACCGGTGTAACTGCTGGAACTGTAGAAATAATTATTAATCAAGGACCAGGGAATTACGGTGTAGAAATTTTACCATTGGGCTCGCAACCGGAACGTTTTTCAGGAGGTACCAATCGGGTAGTTTGGGATTTAGATACCCCTGGAGATTATATTTTTGCCGTACGTGACTTAGGAAGCGGAGGATGTTTGTTTGTAACTCCGGTTTATACTGTGCCTGATTATAATTTGATTGAAGCTATTATAGCCGAACTAAGACCGGTAACCTGCTTTGATGGAAATGATGGAGAAATAAGCATCGAAATTAGTAATTATACCGGCGTTTATAATTACGAAATCTTTAGACGCGATGCCTTGGGTGTAGAAACTTCAACCGGAGTAACGGGTACTTTTGATACTGCAAATCCAATCAATACTCCGGAAAGAATCACCGGACTTCCGGCAGGTAATCTTATAGCCCGTGTTGAAGCGGTTAATACACCATTCTGTGATGTTGATAGTAACGTGGCCACAGTAAGATCTCCGGACCGAGAGTTGACTGTAGATCCCGTGCAAACCGATAATGTAACGTGCTTTGTTCCCGGAAGAGGAGAGATTACAGCTACCGGAGATGGAGGATGGGGTGGTTATACTTATCAGCTTCAAATTGAGTCAACTCCGGGAAATTATACTGAGGTGGTCGCTTTTGGTGGGGGTAATGTGTTCAGTAATTTGTCTCATGGTAACTATAGAGTGAACATTAGTGATTCCATGGGATGTATTCGCTTTAGTGATATCACTTTAGATCTGCCTGTACCTATTAGCGCAGATATCCAAATTGTACAGCCTTTACTTTGTCCGGGTTCCAACGATGGTATTATAGAGGTATTCAATGTTGCAGGAGGTGAAGATATTGATGGGGGAGGAGAGGAATACCTATTCCAATTAAACCGTTTGGATGCGGGTGGAAATATCTTAAATACCAGTGGTCTTCAAACAGCCAGAGTTTTCCCAAATTTACCAGCGGGACTTTATTCTATAGTTGTATATGATGGATGGAATTGTGCTTTCACCACGGCCCAAGTCTTTATTCAGGATCCTGCTCCGGTAGATGCTGACCTTGTTGAAACTTTAGCACCCGGATGTGGTGATGAAGGAAGGATGGAGTTAACCATTACCAATCCGATTCCGGGGATGGAATATTTCTATCGTAGAACGGGTTCCGCAGATCCTTTTGTGTCTTTTGGAGGAATTAATATTACTACAGTGCAAATTATAATCCCAAATGTGGATTTAAATCCCGGGCCTTACCGATATGATGTTCAAAATGGAAACGGATGTCCTGAACAACAGTCTAATGAAATTAATCTGGATAAAGCCCTGCCTTTAGTAATTGGCTTGGATTTAGTGGATGCAAACATTAAATGTGCAGGTGAGGCTACCGGAATAATACGTTCCGAAGCCTTTGGTGGGGTAGGAAACTATATTTACACCTTGGTAAATAATGTTTTAGATAGCGGTGTACCGGGTGTACCTAGAATGCCTAATCCGGGAGATATTGTTGCTGGACCTCAAAGTTCCGGTATATTTAGGGATCTTGGTCCGGGAACATATTGGATTTTTGCTCAGAGTCTGGGTTGTATTGCTATTTCTGATGAAGTGGTAATCACTCCACAAGTTCCTTTAGTATTAGATCGGTTAGAACCGGTTCCTGTAAGTTGTTTTGGCGATACAGATGGTCAGGTAATTATTGAGGCAAGTGGTGGTACCGGAATAATTCGGTTTTCCATTTCAGAAACCTTAAGTGAGTTTTTTGAAGGTAATCACCCAACCAACCCGAATGCCATTGTATTTGGTGATCTGCCTCCCGGAACTTATGAGATTATTGTACAAGATGAATTGGGTTGTACTATTTTGCAAGAAGTAACAGTGACCCAACCGGATGTTTTAGTGGCGTCTACAGTTCAGACAACCCCGGAAACGTGTATTAATGCAGCTGATGGTACTGCACAGTTAAACGTTGCAGGCGGAACCCCTTTTGTAGACCCCATTAGTGGTATCTCATATTATGAGACTAGGATGGTTGGTCCGGATTCTGTAGGCGATGAGGTTTTTGAAAGAAATGAGCTATTGTTTTTTGAAAATTTAGAAGGAGGAGAAACCTATGTGGTCTTTGTTAGGGATGCTATGGGTTGTGAAACCAACGTAATTTTTCCAATAATGATTGGGGTAGATTTGGCTGCAGAACCTTTAATTGTATATGGTTGTGATGGAATTTTCCCGAATAGTACCGTTACAGTACAAATGCAAGACTCAAGTGTACTGCCTCAATTATTATTTTCACTAGATGTGGACGATCTTAGTTTGGCCAATACACAGCGAACCTTCGGTGATCTTACACCTGGTAACCACACGGTGTATATTTATCATGAAAATGGCTGTGCCACTTTTATTGAGTTTACAATTGATAGTTATGATCCTTTGACATTATTTGCGGAAAAGACAGGACCTAATGAAATCACTGCTACGGCAACGGGTGGTTTTGGAGGCTATGAATATTTCTTTCAGGGGGAATCTACGGGAAGTAATAATGTATATCAGTCCAATGAGGATGCCACTGTTACAATCAGAGTAGTAGATATCAATGGATGTGTTGCAACTATAACCATACCATTTAATTTTACAGGAATGCTGGAGATACCTAATTTCTTCTCACCCAATGGGGATAATATGAATGATGTATGGGCACCTAAAAACAGAAATTTCTTTCCAAATATTGAGGTTAAAATTTATGATAGGTACGGTAGGGTTGTAGCTATTTTGGACAATGTTGCAGGCTGGGACGGGAGGTATGAAGGCAACGAAGTGCCCACTGGTGACTATTGGTACGTGGTAAACGCAAATGACCCCTCCAATCAGCGGTTTGTTGGTCACTTTACCTTGTATAGATAGCCATTTCATAATTTTTTGTAATAACATTTATCAAAGGCGCTAAAGTAATTTAGCGCCTTTGATTTTAATATTCATTTCTTTCCAAAGTATTGTTTTATATTTGCAATCCGAAATTGACTGGCAGCCCTGTTTATTGTCAGATTATTTTGGAATTGTTTAGGTGTAGTCCCTTGATTCCCAGGTTTAGGGACCCAGGATAAAGTATACTACGAACATTATTATTTTTTTGGTGTGTAGTCCTTCAATCCCGAGACTTCGGGACTCAGAGTAAACTACATTACGAGTGTTATTTGTTTTTCGGGGTGTAGCGTAGCCCGGTATCGCGCCTGGTTTGGGACCAGGAGGTCGTAGGTTCGAATCCTGCCACCCCGACTTTTTAGCGTATCAATTAGAACCAAATCCCTGTTAATCGTATGATTTTCAGGGATTTCTGTTTTTTAGGAAATGAAACAAAACCAAATAATCCTAAATAATAGGTCAACAAATAGGATAACAAAACCATTTTAACAACAGTGTTATCCTATTTGTTAAAATTCCTGAGGAGACCGGAAAATTAAATGTATATTTAAAGTGATTTGACTTTCGTCTGACAAAACCGAGTGTTAACAAAAAAGACGAAATCATGAAAACAACTCCAACTTTCAGTATTCACTTCTGGGCCAACTTTTCCAGGGTGAAAGACGGACAGACCTTACTTTACGCAAGAATCACGGTAAATGGCAAACGGGCAACCATTGGTTTAAAACAAAGGGTAGCTGTTGCCGAGTGGGACATCCGTAAGAACAGGATGCGTGGAACCAACCAACAAGCAAGATTGATAAACAGCTATCTGGACGAAGTATACAGCTCACTTTTTAGCTGCTACCAAAGTTTAAAGCTTACCCATAAGGTCATTACGGCACAAAGCATAAAAAGGAAATATCTGGGGAATGCCGAGGATGCCAAAACATTAAACGACATCATCAACTACCATACAGAAGATATGGCGGGTAAATTAAAATGGGGCACTCAAAAGAATTATTTTACGACCCAGAAGTATATTTCCGGTTTTCTTTTAAAATACTACAAAAGAACAGATATCTACTTGCAAGAACTGGACTATGACTTTATCCTGAAGTTCGAAAAGTTCCTAAAAGCACATCAACCCGTTGCACCCCAAAAACCTATGGGGAACAACACGGTGATGAAGCATATAGAACGGCTAAGAAAATTAGTGAACCTTTCCTGTAAATTGGGGTGGATTGGCCAAGACCCGTTTATCAACTTTGCAGCCAAATACATTAAGAACGATAGGGAGTTTTTAGGCTTAAACGAACTCCAACAAATAGAGTCCCGTGATTTTGATATATCCAGGCTGGAATTGGTTAAAGACCTGTTTGTGTTCAGTTGTTATACCGGTCTAAGTTATATCGATGTGATGCAATTGACCCAAGACAATTTGGGACAGGGCATTGACGGGGAACTATGGGTTTCCTATCGGAGGGAGAAAACTTCCAAGCCCATACGGGTTCCCCTTTTGCCAAAAGCCTTGGAAATCCTTGAAAAATACAAGGGGAACAAGAGGAGTGCTATCCATTGCACCTTATTTCCCAAGATATCCAACCAAAAGCTAAATACCTATTTAAAGGAGATTGCGGATGTTTGTGGGATTAAGAAGAACCTGACCTTTCACATGGCAAGGCATACCTTTGCCACCACGGTAACCCTAAGCAATGGAATGCCCATTGAAACGGTCTCTAAATTATTGGGACACTCCAAAATAGCCACTACCCAGATTTATGCCAAGGTCATAGAGCGAAAAGTTAGTGATGATATGCAAAGGCTTAGAGTTCGATTTAACAACATGTAACATTTATATGAACATTTGGTGCATAGGACGGATAATGAGAACCATCTTATATTTTAAGGTTTGGGATGTGAGTCAGTGACTTATTGGTGGTTTTGCTGTGCTCATTTTTTGCCGGCGAAGATGGTATACTAAGCCCATTTTTTGCAATTTAGTGCCAAATGCCTTATGTTCTTCATTTTAACCTGATGTCCTGGAAGTCAACAGCGACTGTGCTTTGGTAAAAGTGTAAAGAGAAACAAGACCGACTAGAAATTCACATCTGACGATTTTGTATTTTATCACGGTTTTATAGACAACTTAGGGCCTACGATAAACGAGAACCATTTCTCAACCAATTCTATATTTGAATGACAAACAGAAGCGACGCAAGCTATTGGACAATAATTTGATGAATTTCATCAATTTCTTTAGCCACAATCCTTATAAAGTAAGTTCCTTTTTTTAAATCTTTTATGTTGATCTTTCTTTCTAATTCAAAGAATTCGAACTTCTCTGATTTAATTTTCTGTCCTGTAAAATCGAAAATTTCAACACCCATATCACCTAATTTGGAAATATCATCAGCTCTTGTTTCGCCAAAGCTATTTGAATTAATTTGTAACATGGATATATTTAAATCATTAGAAGCAGGGTTTGGATAAACAGAAACTCTATGAGAACCGCCACTACAATTTTCATAATAATTTTCCGTATCGGACCCGCCATTATTTGCTACTACACCTATAGTTGAGGTACCACCTTCACACCTATATCTCAAAGAAAAACTAGGGCTAGTTGTAGTTCCTTTTAAAACTCCATTAATGTACCATTTGTAAGGGGAGGTCCCTCCAGTAACGCTCGCAGAAATATACATCTCAAAATCCGATTCTAAATAGTTTATAACTAGATTAACCGAGCCCGGATAAAAGTGCCTACCATTAACAAAACTTCGGTTTGTTCCCGAAGGATCTAACCAATTTTTTAATCTACGTTTTGATGAATATGGATTGTCCCACATGGAGTGAAACCTTGCAAAAGTTGATATTTGCTGGCTTGCATTGGCACATTCCGTCCCAAATGCAAGATTTTGTTTACTGTTAACCCCTATTACTCTTTTGTTGCTAGAAATCAAAGGCGAACCAGAACTACCTCCTTGACTTACAGAATGGCCGTTCTGTGTTGAAACCCATCTGACATCCCAATTTGCAGGAGTATATCCTTGTTGGCTGGGGTAGGGAACTATTGTATATGTAGCAATTTTCTTTACATCAATTCGAGGGTGATGAATCATTACACCACCTGCAACAGGACTCTGTGTCCTATCCCACCCATTAAAATAAACGTTATATCCCTTTGTTACTGGTGATTCTGATAAATGCAGTAAAGCGAAATCATTATTCAAATTGTCTGCATTATCATCATTAGCAACTATCGTAGCACCTACAGTTAACTGCAAAGCAGGTTGTGTAGTAGAGTTATTACATCCTGCATGCTCATAATTCCAGTAAAAAAGCCACCCTGCAGCAATAGGATTGGTAAATACATCGTTATTACCAAGACAATGGTCAGCTGTCAGAAAATAGGGTTTTCCATTCTCACTTGTATTGTTTACTAAACTTCCTGTACACCAACCTGTCCCATTAAAAAAAACTGCAACCCCTCTTTTTTGGGTTTGCCAGCTAGTTCCTTCAGAACAGTTTATATTGACTTGACATGGTCCTGAGGAATTTAAACCTGGCGTCTGACTTAAAGAATTATTGCTAGCTTGTTGAATCATTTCTTCAATATTGACCTCTTTAATTCCATGATTTATTGCGGATATTTCAAAAATGAAATTATCCTTTGAGTTTTTTGGTTGATAATACTCTATTGTTATTTCGTCTCCCAAAATAATTCCACTAGCATAACCACCGGGTTGGCTTTCAGATCCTAAATTGTTGTCAAATGTATAACCCCCTATAATTTGTGATTTATCATAATTGTAAAAATGAAGTAAACCCCCTATAGGGAGGTGAAATTTGTCAAAGACTAGATTTATAAATTTTGCATCTGGACTTTTTATCGTTAGTCGCCACAACTTGTCATTATTTGGCAGAATGGTCCAAACGCCAGAATTATGGGGTGTAAAATTCAAGGCTTCGGTAATCGCATATCGGTCAATAAATTTAAGTCTAGGATGTATTTTATCCTCTGACAATATTGTCGAAATTGATTTCGAAAGGGTAACATTTTCTAAGTTTGTCTTAACAGCATCTTCAACATTATGATGAGAGCTGTATGGCGCAAAGGTAGATTGACCTAAAATCAAAATTGGGAATAAAAACAGTGCAACTAAAAAAGTTTTTTTCGTAATTATCATGATAATTTCTTAATTAAAATTCTATTTTATTTTAGGACAAACACCATTCTACTTGCCTGATTATATTGTAGGAATAATGTGTCTGAAGAAATTAAATATGCCATTTTAAATTTTAGACCACTATCCTGTGTTGACTCGGCTAATGCACTGTAGAACCTAATACCCCAATCGGTTTCACTAACGGCTGTAGTCACAAAGTTTGTTAATTCAACATCATTTTCTAAATTACTATATCTTCCCTCGAATTCATTATTTTGAGTATTCCCTATGAATCTCAAATTAGGTAAAAAATTTAGCAGAATTGGTTCCTCAGTTGCTGGGGATTTAACGACTTCGAAATCATTGATATTTTCATGTTGAATTAATTCCCATACACCAACTAATTTCTCTTCGTTCGAAGGAGGGGAAGTAGATTCATCATCGCTACAAGAAAGAACCATAACTATTCCTATAATAAAGAGGACTTTTAAAGATTTCATATCACCTAATTTCTTAAAGTAAATTTATTGAAGGTTGAAAGCTGTAAAGTATTCAATTTATTAAATAATAGCTAAGGCAAGATTAAGTTTACTTCTAAATAGCCTATTGATTTTACTAGTTTGGCTTCTCAATAGGAATAATTCATTAAAAGTACATGTTGGCAGTACAATTGAGCTTTTATTGATTCCTGATTCAGTACATATCCAATGGTGTTGCTGACTTTTTTCCTTAAAATTCCCCAAGCAATATCCTATAACACTTCTTTTTCCTGAACGTCATTTATTCCGATGGCACCGGAATCTTTTCCACCGTGCACAACATCGATTACGATTCTTTTTTTAATGGCTTTTTCCTGCCCAATAAGGACACATAGATGAAGAACAATAATCACAAAAGCTTGAGCTGAGCGAAGTCAAGGTTTGAGGTTTTAAGCACTTTTTTTATTTTCAATTTTTGGGTTATCAACAACTTTAATTCAAAATTCCATAGAATTTGATATCAAATAATATTAATGAAATCCAACATATGCGGTTTTCTTTTAAAAAAGCAAAAAAGAACAGATATCTACTTGCAAGAACTGGACTATGACTTTATCCAGAAGTTTGAAAAGTTCCTAAGGGTACATCAACCAATTGCACCCCAAAAACCAATGGGAAACAACACGGTGATGAAGCATATAGAACGGTTGAGAAAATTAGTGCACCTTTCCTGCAAATTGGGGTGGATTGGCCAAGACCCCTTTATCAACTTTGCAGCTAAATACATAAAAAACGATAGGGAGTTTTTAAGCTTAAACGAACTCCAACAAATTGAGTCCCGTAATTTTGATATATCCAGACTGGAATTGGTTAAAGACCTGTTTGTATTCAGTTGTTATACCGGACTAAGCTATATTGATGTGGTGCAACTTACCCAAGACAACTTAGGGCAGGGCATTGACGGAGAACTATGGGTATCCTACCGAAGGGAGAAAACTTCCAAACCTATAGGGGTTCCCCTATTGCCAAAAGCCTTGGAAATCCTTGAAAAATATAAGGAGAATAAAAGGAGTGCTATCCATGGTACATTATTTCCCAAGATATCCAACCAAAAACTAAATACCTATTTAAAGGAAATTGCGGATGTTTGCGGGATAAAGAAGAACCTGACCTTTCATATGGTAAGGCATACCTTTGCTACCACCGTAACCCTAAGCAATGGCATGCCCATTGAAACGGTCTCTAAATTGTTGGGACACTCCAAAATAGCCACAACCCAGATCTATGCTAAGGTCATAGAACGAAAAGTAAGTGATGATATGCAACGGCTTAGAATGCGATTTAATTCAATGTAGGTTCTTTAATCAGACTTACCTCAAGCAGGCATAGCGCTTTTTTATAGGGTTTTAAAATAAAAGTGTTACATTTAAACTTCCCCCTTAATTTTATTGAAACCTTAAGACACAGCGGCTAATTAAAAAATAGACGCCATAAAGAGGCAATTATTTCGCCTATATTGGCGTTAGCTTTCATTAAAAAACTCTATGTCAAAAGATATTAAATGGAAAGAATATTTATTGAAAAGTGGAATCCCGCTTGAATATGAGATAAAAGAGTTTCTGGACAAAAAAATGTGTGTTAGTAATTTTGAATACACATATTTTCGCAAAGATAAGTCCAACGAAATAACCGAATTTTCGTATGATATTGACTCGAGTTACATAAAACCTCCACACTTTGTCGACTTAATGATAGAATGCAAATATCGACACGAATCTACAAAATGGTTGTTTATACCTGAAAGTTATGGAGGACCTGATGAAATTAAATTTACATCATTTATGCATCCAAATGACCATTTTAACAAAGACGGACATTTTAGATTCTCGAATTTCCCTTTTCCTCTTGCTCCATTATGTTCGAAAGGAATTGAGTTAACCTCGCAAGGTCAAAACCCTAAAACAATTACTCAAGCAATATCGCAACTTTCATACGCAATGGCTGAGCGTGTCACGAATGGAATGTATCATCAAATAGATGAAGTTCTAAGTAAAAGTTTCAATGGGACAATTTTCCATAATATTCCTCTTATAGTTACAACTGCCGAATTATATAGAATTAAAGAAAACTCTTCGATTGATTCAATAAAACAATCTGATGATATTGAAGAAATCGCAACAAAGGAAAACTGTTTGGTAATCAAAAACAAAGCCGGTGTAGATTTAGAAAATTATAACTTATCGATATTTCAAAAATTCGTAAATGAATTTGGCAAAGAAAAGCTTCAAAAGAAACTTAACTCATTCAATAAAGATTTAGATTTTGTATTGTCAGTTATAGCCAAGCATTATTGCCCAACTTGTTTTGTAGTAGTACACTATTCTAAAGAAAATAATGGTTTAGAGGATTTCTTCTCATATATTGACAGAGTAATAAAACCAGACAAAGAAATATTTGAACTGATTGAAAAGGATTTCGAAGAAAGTCAAGAACGTTTAAAAAAACTGAAAGAAAAAATGGCCAAAAAAGAAAAACGAAAAGCTAACAATGGCCATAATTAATGTGGGTTTTGGTGCTTAATCCAAAGTTTAGAGCTTTAAAACTAGTTCTCCAAATCTTTTTGATTTGGCTTTATAAACAAAAAAGATAAAACAAAATAAAAAGTTTTGGCTAAGTGCTTATTCGAATGTTGACTACTTTTAATTCTCGCACTAACCATAGCCGAGACGATACCTACAATGCTAATGTAGCAGGGCGTTGTTCCACATTTTAAAAAGCCACAGGCAACCAATTGAACATTTTTACCGTCTTTAAAAATAAACATACTTTTTAATGAAAAAAATCCAACAGATAATAATTATAACCCTACTGACCTTTGGAACTAACTTCGGACAAACATATCACGCTGGATTTAAATTTTTTCAATTAAAAGACAGTACAAGAATTTACAAACCAAATACGGAATCAACAGACAGTTTACATTATAGGCCTGTGGATTTGGACATTTGGTATCCATCAAATGAAAAAAAAGGAAAAGCCTTAAAATTTGGGGATTTGTTCAAACTATTCGAACAAAGAGCGGTAAACTATCAGGATAACGAAGATTACTCCGGAATAACCAACGAATTGGCACAATTTTATGTAACCGAACTGGGTGCGGGATCGGATGGTCCAAATTTGCTGAATATTCAAACAAACAGTTTTTCAGACCTTAAACCTTCTGAAACAAAACATCCAGTCATTTTTTATTTAGCAGGTTTTAACGGAATGGGATTTGAAAACTATAAAATTCTTGAAAAACTGGCGCAAAATGGTTTTTTGGTTGTTTCTATCTGGTCGGTCGGACGCTATCCGGGAGATATGACCAATCAAAAAGAGGATATGATGGAACAAGTTTATGACGCTGAATTTGCGATTCGCTACCTAAAGCTAAACAACTCTTTAAATGCCGATTTCAATAATATCGGGATTATTGGTTGTAGTTGGGGCGGAATGAGTTCGGCAGTATTTTCAGATAGACACCCAAACATAAAAGTCTTTGTGTCATTAGATGGAACAGAAACCCATTATTTTGGAGCAGAAGATGAAAATGACCAATATATTCAAGAAATCCATAATTCAAAACTTTTCAATCCAAAGGCCCAAAACATAAAATACCTTTATTTGGAAAGTGGTGATAAGCTTGATGCGTTTCAACCTTCAAAAGATTATAACTATTTCCATGAGCTAAATTCAGAAAAATACTATTTGCGTTTCAAAAACAGTAGTCACGCCGATTTCACTTGTATTCCTTCGATTCTTGAATCATCAGACAGTGCGGTCCAAATCTATGGGAACATCGAGAATTTAACAATTTCATTTTTCAATAAATTATTAAAAAACAAAGATGGCTTTCAATCGGTTTGGGGACAATTAATGACATTTGACTACACCGCCGAGGAACCTTATAATATATTGACTAAAAAAGACAGTACATCTGAAATTGTGGGCATAGTTCTAAACAAAGAAAGCAATAAACCTTTGCCATATGTAAATATAGGGATTTTAAACAAAGAGACTGGAACGGTTTCAGATACTGATGGCAAGTTTACCCTCAACTTGAAAAGGGAATTGGGAAGCGATACAATGAGGATTTCTTCAATTGGTTACAAACCTGTTGAAATTTTAGTCAAAGACCTTATACTAGAAAAACAGCCTATATCAATAAATCTGGAGGAACAAATAAGCGAATTGGATGAAGTGGTCATTTCAGCAAAAGCGTTCAAGAAAAAAACACTTGGAAATAAAACCGAATCAAAGTTTATGAGTACCGGGTTTAGCTATGACCAACTTGGGGCGGAAATGGGCATCAAAATCAACGTTCGGAAAAACCCAACATTTGTAGATGCTTTTAATTTCAATATTTCTTACAACAGACTAAGTGCAAAAGCTATCTTCAGGGTTAATTTTTATAGTGTTGAAAACAACAAACCAAAGGAAAATATCTTATCAGAGGGTGTTCTCGTACCAATTGAACCAAAACAAGTTGGAAAAATAACAGTAGATTTAAAGCCTTACGACATAGTTTTAAAAAATGACGTTATCGTTACCCTTGAATGGGTGGACACAGATGGAGAAAGCAATAAAGGTGAAGCGATATTTTTTTCCTTAGGGATGTTAAACAGTGGAACACTTTACAAACAATCGAGTCAGGCAAAATTCAAGATGCACAGTAGTATGGGCGTTGGATTTAACATTGACGGGAGATACTAAAAAACTAAGCAACATTGTATAAGGCAAAAGTGGGCTTTGCGAAAAAGTACTTGAAGCATCCGAACGGAAAATAAACTTCCAACAAGGTTCATTATTGCGGAAAAGCGTCTATGCCTTTAGGCACTTGGGACAAGAAGTTATAAGGAAGGGGAACTTTATAATGGGTTTAAGGATGAGCTTACGGATTATTCTAAATATAAGGGAGTCTTCTTGTAAATAACAAGAATCCATTTGTTTAACAATTGAGCTATTTTTTATTGAAAGGTTACCTCGTTCTTTTGGATATTCTTTCTAATTTTGATTTATGAAAAAAGACGCCATCATACTCGTACTAAGCTGCTTGGGCCTAGTACAGGCTTTTTTTTTGAGTCTTTACCTACTTAGCAACAAGCGAGGTAATCGCTTGGCCAACCTATTTTTAGCGGTGCTACTTTTGGGTCTTACAATGAGAATCGGAAAATCCGTCTTGAACGAATATCTCATATTGCTACCCTGGCAACGCAATCTTGGTATTTCCGGAATCCTTCTAGTGGGACCGACACTATGGTTCTATGGTAGAGTATTGTTGTGTAAGGAAAAGTTATTTTCGGTTATAAACTACCTGCACTTTATGCCTTTCTTGCTCTTCGCAATCTTTTGTGCATTTATACCCAACGACGGTAGTTATAAAGGCTATTTGATTTACTTGTTGGTTTTTACACATTTGGCGATTTTTATCGGCTTAGCAATACACTTAATGAGTACAAGAAGGTTATATGTTACGGATACGATTTGGAATTGGTACCGTAATCTTGTAATTGGAGTTGGTCTAATCTGGCTTTTCTATATGGGTTATTTGGCTGCTATCTTTCCGTTTTATATCGGGGGAGCTATTTTCTTTTCTCTTTTAGTCTATTTGTTTTCATTCCTCCTTTTACAAAGATCAGTATTCGAATTGGAGAAGTATAAACGATCTTCCTTGGATATGACTTCTTCCAAGGCCTTACTGTTGCAACTTAAACGATTATTTGAAAATGGGGAAATGTATGTCAACAACAGCCTTAGCCTTGCCAGCGTCGCCCAAGAACTTCAAATTTCATCAAGGGAGCTTTCGCAGGTCATTAACGAAAACCAACAGCAGAATTTTTCTGAATTCGTAAACGGTTATCGAATCGATAAAGCTAAAAAACTGTTGTCAGATCCCGACTACGCACAGGAGAAAATAGCTACCATTGCCTATGATTGTGGCTTTGGCAATGTTACTTCATTTAATCTCGCCTTCAAGGCAAAGACACAGTTATCCCCTTCGCAGTACAGAAATCAGTACCGGCCAGCCTAGCTGTCCCATTTTCATAGTTTTTTCGTTTTAATAATCATGATTCTTAAAGGAAATACAATGCATCCTTTTTTCTTTTGTAAAAAAATGTATCATGAGAAAACCTATTTTAACATTGCTTATTATTATTGCTTCGATGCAACTCACAGCCCAATCCGAGGAAGATGCCGTTCGCCATACTTTGCAACTGTACCTTCATGGTACATCATACAATAATCCTGAAGAGATCAGGGGTGCTTTCTATGATAACGCCAGTCTATTTCTTTCAAAAAAAGATCAGGAAATCTTCATTATGACTCCAAGTGAATATGCAGACCTGTTCGAAAAAGGGGAGCAACCAAAATTTAATGGAAGGAAGGGTAAAATCATTTTCGTAAGTACGGAAAACGATATTGCCATTGCAAAAGCGGAAATTCTAATCCCCGATGGAAACTTAAGATTCATGGATATTTTTCTACTCAAGAAAATTGGGGGCATCTGGAAAATTATTAGTAAGGCAGCAACTTTGATGCCTTCAGAATAGGATAACTTTTCAAGATGGAATATTGTTCTGAAGTTAACTAAACTTGTGGGTATTACCGATAAAATATAAATCACAACACAATGAAAACATTTAATTTACTGTTATGCACAGTTCTTTTGAGCTGCGATACTTCTAAGGAACAAAAAGAAATCATTTCCTTGATCCCTTCCCAACCGAAAAAGGAAATCGTTATGACAGGGCTCAACCATCCTTGGAGCATGGCCTTTTTGTCTGAAGAAGAAGCTTTGGTTTCCGAAAAGGAAGGGGATTTATTAAGAATAAACCTTGTTACCAAAGAAAGAAATACCATCAAAGGTTTTCCTTCAGATTTGACCGACAGTATCAAAATGATATGGAAGGGCGATAATTCGGGAATTTTTGAAATATTGGCAGATCCGGATTTTAAGACCAATCAATATGTTTATGTATCCTATGCGGCAAAACAAAAGGGTAAAGGCAGTGCGACCAAAGTAATTCGGGGCAAATTAGTAAACGATTCTTTGCAGCATATCAAAACAATTCTTGATGCGTCTCCATACATTAGAGAATATCATCATTATGGAGGAGGGATGACTTTCGGGAACGATGGCAAAATTTACATTACAATAGGTGAAAGGCTTTTTTGGGAAAAGGACGAACCAAAAGAACTACCCATAGCACAGGACATTAAGGACAAACGGGGGAAAATATACCGTTTAAATTCAGATGGTAGTATTCCTAAGGATAATCCCGATTTTGGCCCTGAGGCGGTTCCTGGATTATATGCAATTGGAATTAGGGCAGCGCAGGGCATTACCGTAAATCCAACCACGAGAAATATATGGTTTAGCGAACATGGTACAATACAAGGTGACGAACTCAACATTTTAAAACCTGCTGCAAATTACGGCTGGCCCAATGTCACCTCTGGCGAACTTCGAAGTAAGGAGTACACTCCTCCAAAACGGGAGAATGTCATGTTTGAAGATGCCGTCTGGTATTGGTTACAAACCGTGGCACCTACTGGACTAACATTCTATACAGCGGATGAGTTTCCTCTTTGGAAGGGAAACCTAATTGTTCCAGGTCTTTCTCGAGGCAGTTTATGGAGGTTTACAATTGATGGTGAGATGGTCAAACATGTAGAGGAACTTTTTGTAGACGACCGTGTTAGAGCTAGAAAAGTGATACAAAGTCCGAAAGGAAAGCTCTATTTATTAACGGACGAGGACAATGGAAAAATAATTCTTATAAAGAACCAAGCTCCTACAGAAACAATTAGATAATCCTCTATATGAACTTTAGTTAACTATTTGGCCTTTTAGAATATGCTCAGTACAGGCTTAATAGAAGGGCTTCATTTCGGGCAATGACCTTCATTACAGGTCTTGGACACAATTCCCGGTTTTGGCATTACATTTCTGCTACTCAAGGAAATTCCGGTTTAAGAAGGCTTTTCATAAGTATGTAATGCATAGATTCATAGGCCAAAACCGTGAATTAAGTCCGCCTAATCGGAACACCATTTCTGCATTTTGTGCCACTTCCTGAAGTTTGAGATTTCACAGGTCTGGCTTTAATACCTTTCCAAAGCCCCGTTCCCCCCTTTTTTTGATAGCAAAACAACAATATTCTTTCTTGGACGACGGCATAAAGCCAGTCACGCCCTTGGCGTGATCTTATTTATACGTCTTACCAAGCCTGAATATTGTACCCCAACAGCAACAAAAAAGGTATCAACGAAGGCACTATGGGAAGTAAATCAAGTTAAGCTGACAGTAATCATCCCATACTATCTAAAAAGGAAATGGCACTAAAAAACAAAAAGGAAATCACTCGGGATATAATAAGTAAATTACTTTTTATGGTGCTGAAAATGGAAATAGGGTAATTTCAGTTTTATGGATTTTCATTTGTAAGGGTTACGTTGGTAATTTTATGGAATTGTTCAGGAAAAAAGTTGGCAGTGCAAAATGTAATACCCTCGTCTAATGGCTCCATATCGAACATGATTTCAGTGCCTTCGTTGTGGAATTCTTCTGGTAAACTTGCAGTAATGATGAAATCTGACTGTTCAAGTTCAAGATTATCGACAGAAATACTATAAGCCAGACCATCACTGGTATTGCAGGATACGGTTCCCAACACAGTGCCTACCTGATTCATTATTACATTACCTTGTTCATCATCATTGGAACAAGAACTTATTAAGGCAGAGCACAAAGTCACAAGTAAGTTCAGGGTAAAAAAATTCTTTATGTTTTTCATGGTGTTAAAAGTATTTTGATCTTTTTGATTTATTACCGCCTCTTTAATTTTACTAAAAGATGTTTACAACACGGAATGGTTGCGATAGTAGGTAACTTAATATCTATTGTGCTTTTAGGATCAAAGGCATCAAATCTTGGACGAGGGTATAAATCAGCATCCAAAAAGTGGTCTCTTATTTATACTTCTTACCAAGCCAAATCTTTAAGTGATAAGAAATAGCAAAAAAGTAGACATTTTCATCATTTATGGGTTATTTTAGATATTTGGAAGGACTGTGCACATATATTTTCAGTGTCGAAAGTCTCGTATAGGTTTCCACTAAAAGTTACCTCTAACCCATCTTTTTTGATGTTTTCCGGCATATTACAGGCCAATAGAAATTCCACGAACCTTCCTTCGACCATTGGTCCGCCCTTAATTGTATAAAGACCTGGGCAACCTGTTTCCCCGGGGGCGACAACAGTTCCTTTGGCATCCGTGAAGATTGCTATTATGTTTCGCCCGTCTTCTGCAAGTTGTAAGCAATCTTCAAGACCTGCTTCAAGTTTGATTTCAGTGTTGTTATTATCTGAGCTATCACAAGAAGTGATAACTACCAGCAAAAAATAAATTATTCCAATTCTCATTTTTTTGTTTTAATAAATTTAGATTCCTCATGTTATTCAATTATTATTCATTAGTTAAAAGAGGATTATATTATTTAGATACAAAAAACAGAAATGGTGGTGTTAACCAATATTAAGTTTGTATTACTTTTTTGATTGTTTTTCAGTTTTTTTAGAGGCGTTTACAAAACTGTTCTTGTAGAATATTATCATGTAATTTTAGAGGTATAGGACTTAGTCCCACACCATTTACACATTTGGTGCAACTTCCTGATATTTCAAATTTCACAGAGTTGTCTTCAATACCCTTCCAAAGCCCCCATTGACCTCTTTTATTTCACAACAAAAGATGCCTTATTTTGGAAACACATTTTCTGACAGCTAAACCCTTCAATTCAAAAAAATGTAAAACGGCTGAGAAAAAAATTGTATCTTTTTCCTGCAGTTCTACGGCACATTTTATCTGTATTGTTTTCCCATGATTTGACTTTCGCTGAAAACAATACCCATCAAAAAAGAACGAATCCGGAACTTTTGGTTCCAAAAAAAGCAACATGGCAACCTCATGTTGTTTGAAATTTTTGTCCACCTCTGGTGGACGTAAAAATGAAAAGCAAGAGGGTAACCCGCAGAGCG
>JBGTEN010000205.1:0-2710 GCA_041747755.1 Arenibacter sp.
TAAATAGCGCTTACAATAGCTATAAAATCATCGGCAACCAAGGAGGCTCCTCCAATTAAACCACCATCCACATCAGGCTTGGAGAAAATCTCCACTGCGTTGGAAGGCTTTACACTCCCGCCGTATAAAATAGAAACTGCATCTGCAATTGGGTTGCTATATGCAGCAGCAATGGTTTCTCTTATAAATGCGTGCATTTCCTGAGCCTGTTCCGGAGAAGCAGTTTCTCCTGTACCAATAGCCCAAACCGGCTCATAAGCCAAAATAATATGCTCCCATCGGTCTGCATCTAAATCAAAAAGGGCATTTCGGAGTTGACTCTCTACAACTTTAAAATGATTTCCTGATTTACGGTCCTCCAATTCTTCTCCAAAACAAAACATAACCCGCATTTTTTTTACTAATGCCGCATTTACTTTTTTAGATAAAATATCATCTGTCTCTCCAAAATAAGCTCTTCTTTCCGAGTGTCCGATAATCACAGTGTTAACTCCAACATTCAGAAGCATATCTCCGGATATTTCACCGGTATACGCTCCACTCTCTGCGAAATGCATGTTTTGCGCGATTACCTCTATAGGAGAATTTTTAAGATATTTAACAGCCTCTGACAGGTTTACAAAAGTGGGAGCTACCATCACCTCAGCCTCCGTTTCCGGTAACTTAGAGGAAAGTTCTTGCAATAACATTATTGTTTCCTCGCTGTTTTTGTTCATTTTCCAGTTGCCTGCTACTATTTTACTTCTCATTTTTATTATTTAATAGGTTCTTAGTTTAATTTTAAATGCTTCACATCATTATGATGTACTTTCTGCAGTATGGTCCCTTTTTCCAATACCAAAACACCCGGATTGGAACGAACAATTGTTTTTAGCGTAGTTTCATCCGTAAAATAAAACTCAAAAGGCAATTGATATTTCGTTACGACTTCTTTTGAAAACTCAGGTCCTGAAGCAGACATGCCAATAACCGTATACCCTTTTTTGATAGCCTCGTTTGTAAATTCCGCAATTTTTGAAAAAGCATCAACATCACTTTTTCTTAAATCATAGGCAACAACCATCACCAGTTTTTCTTCTTGTAAAAGCTCGGAAGCAAAATCCTCTCCTTCTTGTTCAATACTAAAATCGTGAATGGGTGGTTCATAGCCTTTCTGTATTTCTTTGGTTTCCACGCCTATATAATCCCCGTCTACCGTAGGATAATCTCCATTGGTTACAATAACTTGTTCTTCGCCATTAACCTTAAATTTCCAGGCGTATTCATAAATGGCCTTTGGTGCATTCTCCGGAATACCCATCCCTTGTTCAATGTTGGCACCAATTTTATAGGGTCTAAAGTCCAATACCGGTAGGTGATTCAAAACATAATACGCGTACCCGATACAGGCCAAGAGCGTTATCACAAATACAATGCGCTGTACTCCATAAGCAAGAATCGGTTTTATGTATTTTCTACCCACAAGAAGAACAATAATGAGCACGAGCAGGATAATATCTTTGGTAAAAGATTCCCAGGGGGTTAATTTAACCGCATCACCAAAACAGCCACAATCAGTAACTTTATTGAAGTAGGCAGAATAGAACGTAAGAAACGTAAAAAAAACGATCATAGCCAAAAGGCTCCAAAGGGTAAATCGCTTATGAAACCCAATAAGAAGCATAACTCCCAACAATACTTCCAGAATAACCATGAAGAGCGCAATTGTTAAAGCATGTGGCATAAAAAAGGGTAAATCCAACACGCCGGAGCTAAAATATTCTTCTAACTTAAAAGAAAACCCCATAGGGTCATTCAGCTTAATAAAGCCACTTACAATAAAAAGAATACCAACTAGGATACGGGCAATACCTACTAAATACTTCATGAATTATGCAAAATTTACAATTAATGTTATGGCAACTTAGTACTCAATTGGGTTTTCAATAAGGATTAAAGCAAAAATTGCATAGTTAACTATATCCTGATAATTTGCATCTATGCCCTCGCTAACAAGAGTTCTTCCCTTATTGTTTTCAATTTGTTTTACCCGCAATAATTTTTGTAAAATTAAGTCGGTTAGGGAACTAACTCTCATTTCCCGCCAGGCCTCACCATAATCGTGATTTTTATTTTCCATTAAGGCTTTGGTACTCGCTACGTGCTTATCATATAATTCCAAAGCAAGGTCGGCAGTAAGATCCGGCTGATTAACAACTCCTATTTCCAATTGAATCAACCCCATAAGCGCATAGTTGATGATGCCAATAAATTCCGAACGCTCATCTTCATCAACCTTTCTAACTTCGTTTTCCTGCAAACTGCGTATTCTTTGTGCTTTAATGTAGATTTGATCGGTTAAAGAAGGTAACCGCATAATGCGCCATGCCGTACCGTAATCCTTGGTTTTTTTTATAAATAAGTCCCGACAAACTTTGACGACTGCATTGTATTGTTCTGAGGTAAGCTGCATGTAATCTTTCTAATTTGTGTAAATTTCGCTTAAAATTTTTAATTGTTCAAAGTTCAACCAGTAAACTTGTTCTTTGATAGTATTTAAGAGCTGTGTTTTTCTCAAAATTGTAAGCATGACCATTAATTGTAAAGGAAATTTAATCGATTTAAGTACCCCTAAAGTAATGGGAGTACTAAATATTACTCCGGATTCTTTTTTTGACGGTGGAAAATTTAAGGATGCGAAAAAAGCCCTAAGGCAGGCCGAAAATCTGAT
>JBGTEN010000206.1:0-1693 GCA_041747755.1 Arenibacter sp.
ACGATTTTGTACAAGGTCATATTCCAAGATCCATATTCATTGGCTTAAATGGAGATTTTGCTCCCTGGGTTGGAGCGTTAATTGCCGATACAAAACAAGCTATTTTGCTAGTGGCTCCGGAAGGAAAAGAAGAAGAAGCAATAACCCGTTTATCCCGGGTTGGTTTTGATGGAACCATTGGATTTTTAGAAGGGGGTTTTGCTAAATGGAAAAAAGCAGGGAAAGAAGTAGATGTGATAACATCCATTTCTTCTGATGTTGCAAAAGAGGAACTAAAGAAAAAAAGGGAACCACTATTTGATGTTCGTAAAGAAACGGAGTACGACGCAGAACATGTTAAGGATGCACATCTTGCCCCACTAGATTTTCTAAATGACCATCTAGCAGAATTTCCAAAAGAAGGTAATTTTTATGTGCATTGTGCCGGGGGCTACCGTTCTGTAATCGCCGCGTCAATTTTAAAAAGTAGAGGAATCCACAACCTTATAAATGTAGAAGGTGGGTTTCCTGCTCTTAAGAAATCAGGTTTGGAAGTAACCAATTTTGTTTGTCCAACTACCTTAAAATAAGATGGTTTGGTTAAATGACTAACATCATGTTATTATAACTAATTACCGTTTAGCTTTGCTACCAAATTCCTTGGTTGAATATGCAATTTCCATGTACGTGTTTCATGGGTTAAACTAAATAGTTCTTCCGGAGTTTCTAAACCTTAAAAACTAAACAAATATCTACATATGAAAAAAAATATGGGTAGTACGGATAAGATTATTCGTATTCTTGTTGCGCTTACTTTAGCTTTACTGATTTATTTTCAGGTGATTACCGGAATGATTTCGTTTATTCTATTGGCAATGGCTTTTGTTTTTGTGCTTACCAGTTTAGTTGGTTTTTGTCCATTATACGGAATCTTTGGAATGAATACCTGCAGTGTAAAAAAGGCTGCTAAGAATTAGGTGCTTTTAAAATGTTTTTGATAATCCTAAGAAGGAAAAAACATGCCCAAAGGTAATGTTCGTTCCTGATAAATATCATGTGAAAGGAGACTACTAAATTCTATTTTTGGCATTATTAATCTATTCAATAAGGGTATGGTAATAGAACTTGTTTCTTTGGTAAATTGGGGTAACGGCATTGTAATGATTGCTGTTTTTGCAATAGTCTGTGTGGTTTTAATTGGCACCTTGGTCATTTTTATGAATAGCGGTAAGAAGAAGTAAATGTTAAACTGATCTTGAGCGGAGTTAAAACTTAAAACTACACGTAAGTCCCGACGCTGCTGGAGTACAATAGCTGGGAACAACAACTAATTATACTTTTCGCTTACTAGTGAAGGTTACGAAGTTACAAACTTCGCACAGCGAGTATCCTGACAACAATAACCCCCTAAAGAAGATTTGCTACAAATCCGCGCTAGGGGGTTCATTTATAAATACACCTTCAACCGCTTTATTGAAAAATTACAATACCCAATGGTGGTATATTAATCTCAAAGGACCTTTCATAGCCGTGCCACGGAGTTTTGGTAACCTTTAACTTCTCATTTTTCATGCCACTACCGCCGTATTCTTCCCGGTCACTATTAAAAATTTCTTTAACCGGACCGGCCTTGTGTATCCCTACTCTATAATTTTCTCTTGGAATGGGCGTAAAGTTACAAGCAACAATAATATCGTTTTTGGCATCATGGCCC
>JBGTEN010000207.1:0-2254 GCA_041747755.1 Arenibacter sp.
TAAACCAACTGAGCTAATATCCCTTAGAATAGAGAACAAAAATAACAAATGATTTCAACAAAAAAATCCTGTTCTCCAAAAAAGGTGAACAGGATTTTGTGGGCCCTACTGGGTTCGAACCAGTGACCCCCTGCTTGTAAGACGATTAAAATTGCGTTTCATTTAGTGTTATTTGTTATCATTTAGCCTGATTATCAGTCATTTATGATTTGTATATTTGTAGCGTCTGTCATCAAATATGGTTCTAAAATCCAATTTGTTGTACCTATGTTGTACCCATTTAACTAAACGCTATGTCAAGTATTAAGATTGTTTTACGAAAAAAAGGGCTTTCGGATGGTACTTATCCGGTCTGTTTACGGATTACCAAAGATAGAAAAACTATATATTTCAACACTATCTATAAAAGCTCTGAAAGAGAATGGGATTCTAATGCAGGTTGCTTCAATAAAAACTACCCGGATTACATTCAAAACAATTTGCTACTCCTAAAAATAAAGGCACGTGCACTTAAGGTATATTCAGATCTTGATTTGGAAAAGGAATATTTTAATCTAGACGATTTTAGTCGGCGTTTTCGTGTAGATACCAATCCGGCAAATGATTCGGTTTTCCTTTTTTGGGAAGAAATAGTATCAGAACTAAAACTTGCGGGAAGAATGGGGAATGCAACCATGTATGAGGAGACCATGAAGTCCGTAAAACAATTTTGCGGACATAAAAAAATAAAGTTTCCGGATATTACCAATGCCTTTTTAAATAAATACGAAGCATGGCTCCGTTCCAGAGGAGGAACGGATGGGGGAATTAGCATAAAACAAAGGACTTTGAGAGCATTGTACAATAAGGCTATTGAAAGGAATATTATTAAAGACATAAATCACCCCTTTAAGACCTATAAGATTTCAAAACTTAAAGGGCAAGGTATTAAAAAGGCCCTAGACTTTGATCAGGTTGTCAAAATTGTCAATTTCAATGTAGCTAGATATCCACATTTAACGGATGCCAGAAATTATTTTGTATTCAGCTTTTACACTAGGGGAATGAATTATACCGATATGATGGTGCTAAAATGGCAAGATATTGACGAAACAACCATTTCCTATATTCGAAATAAAACCAAGGGTAGGTTTGTCCTTACGATTCTTCCTCCAGTACAAGAAATCCTAAGTTATTACAAACAGCACGCTTTACCCACGAAATATGTGTTTCCTGTTCTTTTAAGAGATGGTTTAACCCCGGCTCAAATTGATCACCGCAAAAAGAAGACTCTGGCCAAATATAATCGCGACTTAAAAGAAATAGCAGGGCTCTGCGGGATTAACAAATCCTTATCTAGCTACGTAGCTCGCCATAGTTTTGCAAATTGTTTAAAACAAAAAGGAGTAGCTACGGATGTTATTGGTGAATCCCTGGGGCATAAAGATTTGACCACAACTCAGGTCTATTTAAAGGAGTTGGGAAGTAGCGTGTTGGACGAGGCTGTAGAACTTCTTCTTTAAGTCAATTAAAGCGCATTGTTTATTTAAATTTAGGGTTTATAAATAGAAAAGTCCATTTTGAAGCGCGCACTGCTCAAAATCCAATTTCACATTTGTTAAGTTTTCTAGCATACTTCCTTCATTTATTTATTTACCGGGCTAACTCATATAATCCTGCCAGATTACCAAAACATATTTTTCCTTACCACTTTCGTTCTTTTTCAAGAACCCGTACTCGTATACGAAAAGGTAGACTTCCCCTCTTTGGTTTTTCCAAAAATGGGTAAAGAATTTTGGATTGAAACCAAGTTCTATCAGCCTATCAGATCTTACCGTGACCTTTCCACCTTTATTGAACTGTTTCAAGATCTTACGATTCAACCTAAGCTGATTATCCACTTTATTATAAAAACGGTCCGGCTCTTGCCTTGACCGCTCGTATTGATAGGCACTCTTACAATGTAAATTGCAATATTTCTTGTCTGTCCTTCCGGTTAGTTCATTTTTACAATATAGGCACTCTTGCTGTAATCTCATCAAATATAAATTTAAGCGAATCTGTATGCGAACATTATTCGATTAAGATACGTTTAAATTATTTTTTATTATGAAATTGTCATAAAAAAAATAAAATGTACAAAGGCAGAAGCATAACCTTGAAACATCTAATGATAGATGGCGCAAAGCAAATAGGTCTACAGTTCGCTAACGACAAGGTTATCCTTGCCCTATCAAATTCTTTGTCCGGTATTGCTTGGTCCGACACGTTCAAT
>JBGTEN010000208.1:0-19589 GCA_041747755.1 Arenibacter sp.
CCCGAAACTAAGTTTTTGGGGGTAGTAAAAGCATTCGCCTATGGGAGTGATGCTGTAAAAATTGCCAAAAAATTAGAACATCTGGGAGCAGATTATCTGGCTGTGGCGTATGCTCAGGAAGGAGTCGATTTAAGAAATGGCGGAATACACTTACCCATTTTGGTACTGCATCCTCAAGAAGCGAATTTTGACAACATTTTAAAATTTCAGTTAGAGCCAAGCCTTTATTCCATAAAGCTTTTAAGAAGCTTTTTAGCTGAAACAGAAAAACAAAGTAAGGTGCAATATCCTATTCACCTTAAATTCAATACCGGTCTTAATCGTCTGGGGTTTAACGAAAAAGACATTGCCGAGATATTGGAAATACTAAAAGATAGAAAGCAACTAAAAATTGTTTCCATGCTTTCCCATCTGGCTGCAACGGAAGATTTGGGAGAAAGAGCCTTTACGGAACAGCAAATACAGCGTTTTAAATCTATGGTATCATTAGTTGAAAAACAACTTAACTTTAGTCCAATCAAACACATTCTTAATACCTCAGGAATTCTAAACTACCCGGAGGCGCAGTTTGATATGGTCAGAAGCGGAATTGGCTTGTATGGCTTTGGTAATGACCCTACTATTGATGCACAACTTAAAAATGTAGCCACTTTAAAAACAATTATTTCTCAGATTCGCAGGCTGCAACCCAATGAAAGTGTTGGTTATAACAGAGCCCACCAAGCGTCACAACCTATGGTCACGGCAACCTTACCCATAGGCCATGCAGATGGGATAGGACGGCACTATGGTAAGGGGAAATCTTATGTCTCTATAAAGGGTCAAAAAGCCCCAATTGTGGGTAACGTTTGTATGGATATGCTCATGGTAGATGTTACTGGCATAGCCTGTGAAGAAGGTGATGAGGTCATTATTTTTGGGAATCAGCAGTCGGCAGAGGAATTTGCAACTTACGCCGGCACAATATCTTATGAACTACTTACCGGTATTTCACAGCGCGTAAAGCGCGTCATTATTGATATCTAAATATAGATAAAATTCATATTTTTAGTACATTGCAACAAAATACATAACCATTTAAAACCAGCAAACATGTTAAAAGAGTTTAAGAATTTCATTATGACCGGCAACGTAATTGAATTTGCCGTTGCCGTTATCATGGCAGGTGCCGTGGGGGGCGTAGTTAATGGATTTGTTTCCGATATTATGATGCCAATTGTCGGAACACTTACCGGAGGTACAGACTTCTCGAACCTTAAAATTATACTAAGTGAAGCCTCAGGAGTGGTGGGGGCGGCAGACTATGTTGCGGAAAATGCTATCCGCTATGGTGCATGGATTAATACTCTCGTGAATTTGGTAATCGTGGGATTTGTAATGTTCCTTATAATAAAATCGTATAATAAAATAAAGCCTGCTCCGGCACCACCGGCACCTGCAGGACCTTCTCAAGAAGAATTACTCGCTGAAATTCGGGATCTCTTGAAAAAAAAGTAACTATTTCGGGTTAATTAGAAAAAGATTAACCTCCGCTACACTACTATTCAATATTAATTAAACCGTCAGAAGTTTTTTTGACGGTTCTTTTTTTTCAGAAATCGAAGACTATCTATTTTTTTATTTGTTATAAATATAACTTTTTGTTATATTTTAATTAATCTTTCAAAAGTCATTTGTACGCTAAGGCTTATTCTGTACATTTGCCATCTCATTTTCAGATGAAGAGTCACAATTAAAAAATCCTTCTTGCAAATTTAGGAAAGCACTTAAAAATAAATAAAATATGAAAGTAGCAGTAGTTGGTGCCACCGGGATGGTTGGCGAGGTGATGTTAAAAGTTTTGGCAGAACGGCATTTTCCGATAACAGAATTACTATTGGTAGCCTCAGAACGTTCAGCCGGCAAAATTGTAACTTATCAGGGAAAGGATTATACTGTTATCGGGCTTACCGATGCGGTAGCAGCCAAACCGGATTTGGCAATATTCTCAGCTGGTGGAGATACCTCCTTAGAATGGGCGCCTAAGTTCGCTGCTGCAGGCACTACTGTAGTGGATAACTCTTCTGCATGGAGAATGGATCCTTCAAAAAAACTCATTGTCCCGGAAATTAATGCCGGGGAGTTAACAGCCGACGACAAAATTATTGCAAACCCCAACTGTTCTACCATACAATTGGTAATGGTATTAAATCCCTTACATCTTAAATACAAAATGAAACGGGTGGTGGTATCTACCTATCAATCGGTCTCAGGAACCGGACTTAAAGCTGTAAAACAATTAGAAAATGAAATGGCAGGTGTGCAGGGGGAAATGGCCTATCCTTATCCTATCAACCGCAATGCATTGCCTCATTGCGATGTCTTTCTAGAGAATGGCTACACCAAAGAAGAAATGAAATTGGCACGAGAGCCACAAAAAATATTAAACGACAGAACGTTTTCGGTCACGGCTACAGCCGTTAGAATTCCAACTTCAGGAGGACATTCTGAAGCAGTCAATGTAGAATTTGAAAATGATTTTGAACTTGCCGATATACGGAAAATTCTTAGTGAAACCCCTGGAGTTGTGGTTCAAGACAATACTGATACAAATACATACCCCATGCCCATCTATGCCCATGATAAAGATGATGTTTTTGTTGGAAGAATTCGCAGGGATGAAACACAGCGAAACACGCTGAATCTTTGGATTGTGGCAGACAATCTTAGAAAAGGTGCGGCAACAAATGCGGTTCAAATTGCTGAGTACTTGGTAGATCATAAATTGATTTAACCCTAGTTACAGAACCCTACTCATAGGAGGTTAATCTGTGTTTTATATTGAAATGCAATGTCAAAACCACGATAAAATATCGTGGTTTTGACGTTAAATAGATTTCCAAATTTTAAAGATTTATTATGATATTATTATACTTAAAAATCGTTTCCCGCATTAGCTTTGTAGATTAGTATTTTTATGACAACGATTCAATACTTAATCATAGCCATGTTATGGAGCATTTCCCCTTTTGGCGAATCCAAAGTGGGCATCCCATATGGTCTAGTCCATGGGTTAAATATGTATGTGGTATTTATTGCCTGCTTTGTGGCTAATGTCTTGGTTTTCCCTCTCATGATGCTCTTTTTGCATAAAGGAAATCACTACCTGTTAAGATGGCACTATTACAAAAAAGCCGCTATTTACATAGCGAGGAAGGCTAAAGTGGGTTCAGGAACCAAAATTCAGAAGTACGGATTTTGGGGACTTATTTTCTTTGTGATGCTTCCTATTCCGGGAACCGGAGTATACGCAGGCACTATAGCTTCTTACCTTTTTAAGATTGAAAAGAAAAAAGCTTTTTTAGCTAATGTAATCGGGGTGTTCTTCTCTGCGCTTATTGTTTGGGGAACTACCTTATTATCTATGAAAGGTATGTACTAATGGCTTTGAGCGGCTATTTTTAGAATTAAAACTATCTTATACCTTTGTTTCATTAAGAAGTCTGTCCATGTTAAAAGTTGATAAAGTTTCCTTTGGGTATCAGCAAGAGCTAGTATTGCAAAATATTAGTTTTAATGTCAAAAGAGGCAATCATTTTTCAGTTATTGGTGAAAGTGGTTGTGGTAAAAGTACGCTTTTAAAGCTAATTTATGGTTTGTTACATTTTGATAAAGGTACAATTTCATGGAACGGCGCACCGGTTATGGGGCCTAATTTTAATCTTGTTCCGGGGGAACCAAAAATGAAATTTCTTTCACAAGACTTTGATTTAATGCCCTTTATTTCAGTTTCAGAAAATGTAAGTCAGTTCTTATCTGTATTTGACCAAGAAGAATTGAAATCGCGTACCAAGGAATTGTTGCAAATGATAGAAATGACCGAATATGCAACCACCAAAGTAAAAAACCTCAGTGGCGGGCAACAACAACGGGTTGCCTTGGCCCGGGTACTGGCACAGGAACCGGAACTTTTATTACTAGATGAGCCTTTTAGTCATATTGACAATTTTAAAAAAAATAGTCTGCGCAGAAATCTATTTGCCTACTTAAAAAACAAGAATATTACCTGTCTGGTAGCCACTCATGACATGGAAGATGTTCTTCCCTTTGCAGAAGAAGTACTGATATTAAAAGATAAGGCAATTTTTGCACAGGAAACACCCATTAACCTGTACCGAAACCCTAAAAGCAACTATATTGCAGGTCTATTTGGTGAGGTTAACCATATCTCAGTTCGTTTACTAAAGCCTTATTCAGCAATTGATAAGGCAATCTTAGTCTATCCAGATGAGTTTCAGATTTCTGATAAAACAGGACTAAAAGTACATGTAATTAAATCCTTTTTTAAGGGGGCACATTACTTGAATGAGGGATTAGTAAATGACTCCGAAACTATTTTCTTTAATTCTAAAAACGAACTAATTCGGGACCAAACGGTGTATGTAAATGTTGCTCTAGAAACCATAACCCTGCGGTTGGGAAAACAGAACTTAATCCCGGAGTTTTGAATAAAGAGGAAATTCTTCAAGAATTACAATTTAAAGCTATCCGTAGTAGCGGTGCCGGCGGACAGCATGTAAATAAGGTTTCCTCTAAAGTAGAGTTGACCTTTGACTTAGAAAATTCTAAAGGACTTACTTCAGAAGAAAAAGAACGTCTTGGAAAAAAAATGGGTAATAGGCTGTCTAAAGAAAATATACTTATTCTTTATTCAGATGAAAGTCGAAGCCAACACAAAAATAAGGAGCTGGTTATCAAAAAGCTTTTAGGAATGCTAGAACAAGCCTTAGTTGTTCGTAGGACCAGAATTAAAACCAAGCCTTCCAAATCCGCCATAGAAAAACGACTCCAATCAAAGAAGAAAGCAGCCCTTAAAAAAGCAAATAGAGGGAAGTCCCACTTGGACTAGGCAAAATATATAAAGGTAGGTTCAGGGCCACTTACAAATTTTCTAAAACCTCATACTTCAAAAGAAAAATTTGTACTACATTTTTCCAAAAAAAAGCTAGTTAAACTAACTAATTCTTTATATTGCAATAACCCCTGTTCAGTAACTTTTTACAGAAAAGTAATATAACTTTTTTGAAGTACTATACCAACTTATCTCCAGCTTGAGATAGTTTCAATTTTTAAAACAGAATCTCAAAAAACGGTATATGAAAGATCTTGCTGATTTTAAATATGTTCTGGATGAATCTACAATCGTTGTGATTACAGATCCAAAGGGCATTATTACCTACGCAAACGATAATTTCTGCCAAATTTCCAAATACAGCAGAGAAGAAATTATAGGGCAGGATCATTGTAAACTTAATTCCGGCCACCATGACAAGGTCTATATCCAAAACCTTTGGGAAACCATTATGGCTGGGAAAATCTGGAGGGGTCAGATGAAAAATAAGGCTAAAGATGGAAGTTACTACTGGATTGATATGACCATTATCCCCTTTTTTAATGACGATGGTACCCCTAGGGAATATGTTGCTATTCGGACCGATATTACCCGTATAAAAGAATCCGAAGAAGCTTTAACACAGAGTTTAAAAGAAGTCTCAAATTATAAATTTGCATTAGATGCTTCTTCCATTGTGGCTATTGCAGACCGAAAAGGAATAATCAAATATGCGAATGATAATTTCTGCAAAATCTCCAAATACCGGCGAGAAGAACTATTGGGTAAAGACCACCGTCTTATACGATCGGGGTACCATCCTAAAACGTTTATAAAGAATTTATGGGACACCATTACGGCCGGGAGAATTTGGAAAGGGGAAATGAAAAATAAGGCGAAGGACGGCACATACTATTGGGTAGATACCACAATCGTTCCGTTCTTAGATGAAGATGGAATGCCTTTTCAGTATCTTGCCATCCGGTCTGACATTACAGACCGAAAAAAATCGGAAGAAGAATTAATCAAATATTCTAAAGCCCTGGCAGATAAAAACACACAATTGGTTGACTTCTGCAATATAGTTTCCCATAATTTAAGAGCTCCATTGGTAAATATATCCATGCTGGTAGATTATATTGAACAAAGCGAGGTCCTAGAAGATAAAGTTGAGGCTTTGGGAAAGGTAAAACCGGTTGTGAATCATTTAATGGAAATTTTTAATGAATTAGTAGAATCATTGCAGGTAAAACAGGATACCACTGTAAAGTTAGATAAAGTACGCCCTCAGGCGAGTTTGGACAAAGTATTAATAGGTTTTGAATCCCAAATAGGACAGTATGGAGCAGTGATTACCTCAGATTTTAATAGTGCTCCTTTTATATATTGTCCGCAGAAGTATTTAGAAAGTATTTTCACTAACTTAGTAAGTAATGCCTTAAAGTATAAATCGCCAAACCGTAATCCGCAAATAACTATAAAAACAAAAGACTTAGGCAATGCTGTCCTCCTATCTGTGAAAGACAATGGCTTGGGTATAAATTTAAACGTACATCAGAAAAACCTTTTTAAAATTAGAAAAACATTTCATAAGCATCCTGATGCTAAGGGATTTGGTTTGTTTATGACCAAAACACAGGTAGAAGCAATTGACGGAAAAATTTGGGCAGAAAGTATCCCGGACGAGGGTAGCACCTTTTTTATTGAATTTAAAAAACCACCCCGATGAACAAAACAAAAAAACTAACCATTATTGATGATGACGAAACCTTTATTTATTTAACCCAAAAAACCATTGAGCAAACCAATTTGGTAAAATTGATCAAAATTTTTGGAAATGGGTTAGATGCCATAGAGTTCCTAACTGAAAATAAGGGTAAGGAAGATGTTTTACCGGAAATTATTCTTCTGGACCTGAGCATGCCTATTATGGATGGATGGCAATTTTTGGATGCGTTTACCAATTTAAATCCTAAAATAGGAAAAAAAATAACCATCTATATTTGTTCCTCTTCCATTTCCCCGGACGATATAGAAAAGGCAAAAACCATTAGTGCTGTGACAGACTACATAATTAAACCAATAACAAAAGATAAGCTTATAGAGATGATAGCAAGGCTATAAGACTAAATTAGAAGATTTCTAATAATGTTATCTTTTCTCCATTGAAAACTACAATCTCCCCTACGGATTTTCCCCAGAGAATCTGGGCTATGGGTGTATTTTGGGAAACACAATAGACCTTTATATCATCTGTTTTAAATTCTCCGGCAGAAATGGCCAAAAAATAAATCGCTTTTGAAGTATGCACTAAACTTCCCAAACCCACTTGTTTGGCTTGGTGTTTTATACCCACTTTTTCCAATACGTTTTTCATTGACTCCGCTTCCGCAAGCTGATTACCGGACTTTTCCAATTCTATCTGTAGCATTGCCCTTCCTGTTTCATGTTTGTCTCCTGCACTGCTTTTTGTCTCTTCATCCAAGGATTCTCTTATGCCTAACATATTAGTTTTAATACGACCAATGCGGCCGTCAATAAAATCCAGACAAAAGTTATAAAGTTGTTGTTTTAAGGATAATTCCATAACTATTAATTCATTATTAGGGCATTTATATTAGTCCAGCCAGCTCCTTGCCAATAAGGCTGCCTATGGCAATTCCCATTCCTCCCATTCGCACCCCACAATACACGGAATTGGAAAGTTGTTTAACGATGGGGCTTTTATCAGAGCCAATTCCCATAATCCCGCTCCATCTTTGTTCTATTTCAAATGGGGTGTTTGGTAGTATTACCTGTTGCAAAAGTTCTTCCAGTTTACATTGAATACGTTGGGTTTGACCAAATTCTGTTGTCCGCTCTTCTTCAAAATCCAAATTTCTACCTCCTCCAAAAAGGATTCTGTTCTCGATATTTCTAAAATAATAATACCCTTCATCCATATGAAAAGTACCTTTAATGGCCAAATTCTCTATAGGTTTCGTAATTAGCACCTGCGCCCTTGCCGGAACAATGTCTTCGGCTATTAATTGGGAGGCAAAACCATTGGTAGCAACTATAAGTCTTTGCGTGGTGAACTCAAAATGATCTGTCCGTACCACAACATGGTCACCCTTTTCTGTAAATTCCTCTACAGTTATTGCATTAAAAAGTAAAACACCTTTTTTCTGAACTAAATTCAATAAAGACAGCATCATCCTCCCGGTATCTATTTGGGATTCGAATGTATGGGTGATGTAATGCGGCCGAATTTTACTAAAGTTGAAGCGGTTAGATTGCAATTGAAAGGGCGCCGCCTCAAAAATAGGTGCTAATAGTTGATTGATTTCTTCCAGTTTCTCGCAACAGTTCGTAAACAACGATTCCTGCTCCTTTAAAAAAACTTCATGTCCGCCATAGTTCAAAAAACCGATATTCTTATCTCCAAGGGTAGCTCTAAGTAATTGAATACCATCCCAACGTTTCTGCACTAACTTCCGAACCTCCTCTTCGGAGCTTACTTGTAAATCGGCTAAAATCTCCGAAATACTCCCAAAACAAGCAAACCCCGCGTTTTTGGTACTAGCCCCTAGGGGTAAAATTCCTCTTTCCAAGACCAAAATCTTCGCTTTTGGGAAGCGTTGTCTTAATTGCAAAGCACAATTAAGTCCCACAATGCCACTGCCTACAATAGTGTAATCTATATTGGCTAGCCACGTTTTGTATTCCCAATAGCTAAGGTTCATAAAGAAAATAAGGTTGGATTTATATCAAAAGATGAACTTACACAAGTTGTTTTAGGGATAGCAGCGGCATCCTTTTTTGTAAAAATAGATATAGCGAATAGCCCGACTTTTGCCAAGGCAAAAGAAAATCCAAAAAAAGAAATTCTTATAAGCTACTCTTCCTTTGGGGGCTGCATAACAAAATCCTCCATAAACTTGGTGGTATAGTTGCCCGCCAAATAATCCGGATGATCCATAAGCTGCCTGTGAAAAGGAATGGTAGTCTTAATCCCCTCAATCACAAACTCATCCAATGCCCGCTTCATTTTGTTTATAGCTTCCTCGCGGGTTTGTGCCGTGGTAATCAACTTGGCAATCATGGAATCATAATTGGGTGGAATGGTATACCCACTATACACATGGGTGTCTAATCGGATACCATGACCTCCGGGGGTATGTAAGGTAGTTATTTTTCCGGGAGAAGGTCGGAAATCATTATAAGGATCCTCCGCATTTATCCTGCATTCAATGGAATGTAATTTTGGAATATAATTTTTCCCTGAAATAGGAACCCCGCCAGCCACTAAAATTTGCTCCCGAATAAGGTCATAATCTATTACCTGTTCGGTTATGGGGTGCTCTACCTGTATCCTGGTATTCATTTCCATAAAATAGAAATTACGGTGCTTATCTACCAGGAATTCAATGGTTCCTGCACCTTCATACCCTATAAATTCAGCCGCTTTTACGGCTGCCTTCCCCATGTCGTCCCGCAACTTATCCGTCATAAAGGGAGAGGGCGTTTCTTCTGTTAGCTTTTGATGGCGCCTTTGAATGGAACAGTCCCTTTCTGATAAATGGCAGGCTTTACCATATTGATCTCCCACAATCTGAATTTCGATATGCCGGGGCTCCTCAATCAACTTTTCCATATACATGCCCCCATTGCCAAAAGCTGCTTTGGCTTCCTGAACAGCGCTTTCAAATAGTTTTTCCATTTGCTCTTCTTTCCAAACGGCTCGCATGCCCTTTCCACCGCCACCTGCGGTAGCTTTGATCATTACGGGGTATCCTATTTTTTTTGCTGTCTTTTTGGCGTCTTCTACGGATTTTAGCAAGCCTTCTGACCCCGGAATTATGGGCACGCCTGCTTTTTTCATGGTTTCTTTGGCCGTGGCCTTATCTCCCATTTTATCTATTTGGTCTCCGGAGGCCCCGATAAATTTAATATCGTGCTCTGCACAAATTCTGGAGAATTTAGAATTTTCGGATAGAAATCCGTAGCCGGGATGGATGGCATCGGCGTTGGTAATTTCCGCTGCTGCTATAATATTGGATATCTTTAAATAGGATTCGCTGCTGGGAGGTGGGCCAATGCAAACCGCTTCGTCCGCAAATCGCACATGAAGGCTTTCCTCATCGGCTTTGGAATAGACCGCAACGGTCTTAATGCCCATTTCTTTACAGGTTCTTATGATGCGCAAGGCGATTTCCCCTCTATTTGCAATAAGTATTTTTTTAAACATCGTATGAGATTTAAATTTTAAGTTCTAAGATTAAAATGAATTAAAGACTTGAAAACTACGCCAAATCTACATTTACCCTTAAAATTTACTAAGACGGATCTACCAAAAACAAGGGTTGATCAAACTCTACCGGCGAGGAGTCCTCAACCAATATTTTCACGATCTTTCCTGAAACCTCGGATTCAATATCATTAAATAGTTTCATAGCCTCAATAACACATAGTACATCTCCCTTGTTAATGGTGCTACCTACTTCCACAAACGGCGGCTTATCCGGTCCCGATTTTCTGTAAAAGGTGCCAATAATTGGGGATTTTATGGTAATATATTTTGCATCTTCGGCTGATTTTTTGGCAGCAACTTCTGAAGCCGTAGTTTCAGCTACTGGCTGGGGAGCATGTGTAAATGGCCCTGTGGTAACAGGCGGTTGCTGTACATAAGATGCTTCCTGAACATAACTGACTGGACCGGTGCGAATGGTGATTTTAATATCCTCCATTTCCAGCTTCACTTCACTTGCCCCTGATCTGGCGACGAATTTGATTAAGCTTTGAATCTCTTTGATATCCATAGAATTCTATTTAGTTTGTTGAATTAGTATATGCCCATTTTAAATACAAAGCTCCCCAGGTAAATCCGCCACCAAAAGCGGCAAAAACCAAGTTGTCTCCTTTTTTTAGTTGTCCTTCGTAATCATGCAACAATAATGGTAGCGTAGCAGAGGTAGTATTTCCGTATTTTTCTATGTTAATCATCACCTTGGAATCATCTAACCCCATTCTGCTGGCTGTAGCATCTATTATGCGCTTATTGGCCTGGTGTGGCACCAAAAATGCCACATCCTTGTTAGAGAGTTGGTTACGCTCCATAATTTTAGCTGCTGCATCTGCCATATTATAAACAGCAAATTTAAATACCGATTTACCGTCTTGCTGAATAAAATGTTGTCTATTCCTGACCGTTTCTTCTGAAGCGGGATTTAGTGAGCCTCCGGCATCCATTTTTAAAAAATTACGCCCAACACTATCGGATCGTAAATATTCATCTTTTAAACCAAAACCCTCTAAATTGGGTTCAAAAAGTACGGCTCCCGCGCCATCTCCAAAAATAATACAGGTTGTTCTGTCTGTATAATCTATAATGGAAGACATCTTATCTGCACCTACCAGTAAGACTTTCTTGTACCTCCCAGATTCTATATAACTCGCTGCCGTTGACATCCCAAATAAAAAACTGGAACAGGCTGCTTGTAAATCATAAGAAAAAGCATCCAAAGCTCCAATCTCTGTGGCCACAAAAGCCGCTGTTGAAGCTACCATCATATCCGGCGTAGCGGTAGCAACAATAACCAGATCTATTTCTTTTGGATCTATTTTCGATTTTTCAATTAAATTTTGAGCTGCTTTAATTGCTAAGTAAGAGGTACCTTCTCCTTCTTCCTTTTTTAAGATTCTGCGTTCTTTTATGCCCGTTCTACTCGTTATCCACTCATCATTGGTATCTACCATAGTTTCCAACATTTTATTGGTCATTATAAATTTTGGTACATACGCTCCCACAGCTGTTATCGCTGCCGATATTTTAGTCATAGTAAGTTGATTTTTGCCGAAAAATTTCAAAAATGGCTCAAAATTATTGAAATTTAATGATTTTTCACGACTTTTTGGGTTAAAATTACCGGATTCGATCCTTTTAGTTGCCCTAACAAAAAAACTCCCACTTATACTAAGTGAGAGTTCTAAATATTATTAGTTACCTATGCTTAGGCTGCTACTTCTTCCGTCTTGTCAATCAAAACCTGACCTCTGTAATACAATTTTCCCTCAAACCAATGCGCTCTGTGAAATACATGCATTTCTCCTGTAACAGGGTCTTTAGCAATGGTTGGAGCAACTGCTTTATAGTGAGTTCTTCTTTTATCTCTTCTGGTTTTGGAAACTTTTCTTTTTGGATGTGCCATTATGAACCTTTTTTATCCGTTAATAGTTTTTTTAATGCGTCCCATCTGGGATCAATATCTGCTTTACTTTCTTGTACTTCTTTTGGTTGTAATTCTTTTAACTTTTCAAGTGCTTCTGATTTTAGCGTACCATCCAGAACACCGGGATGGACTCTTTTTCTCGGTACCGCCAACACTATCATTTCATAAATGTATTGTGCAATATTTAGTTGATGTTCTCCATGTGGAAGGATCAAAATTTCATCATTTTCATCATTGTATTCTTCCCCAAATTTAACCACCAAATCCAAAGAAGCCACGGTTGGTTGATCATAGGGCTCACTGGTTAAATCACAATTTACATTTACCACTCCCTTCCCAAATAGGTGTACCTCAAACATGGTACTCATTTTATCCAAAGTAACCTGAACCTGAATAGCTGCTCCGTTAAACTCATGGTAACCAAAAGACTCAAAGAACGTGTTATCAATAGTATAGGCAAAATTGTGCTTTCCCTGTTTTAACCCGGAAAAAGGAATATCAAACTCCTTAAGCAATTTCATTATAATCTATTTAAAGCCTTTACCTACTATAAAGGCGGGTGCAAAGATACTATTATTTTGTAAAAACCCAACAAATTGCAAACAAATATATTCTTGTTTTACAAGCTTCTTTTAAGCCTTTAGCTATTGGTATTTGTGTTCTTTCTTTAGCTTTTGTTTTTGTAAGGGATTTTCTGTTAACCCCTTGTACTCTTCTCTATTTCTGTAAATATGAAGAGCCATAAAAACCGCTTCTTTAAATGAATTATGATCTGCCGACCCTTTGCCTGCTATTTCATAAGCGGTACCATGATCCGGTGAGGTGCGTATTTTGTTTAATCCGGCAGTGAAGTTTACACCTTTACCAAACGAAAGTGTTTTAAAAGGAATAAGGCCCTGATCATGATAGGCGGCAAGAATAGCGTCAAACTTCTTGTAGGCATCCGAACCAAAAAAACTATCTGCAGCATAGGGTCCAAAAATGAGATGACCGGCTTCGGACAACTCCTTTATTACAGGTTTTAGAACTTCATCATCTTCCTTACCTATAATTCCGTTATCCCCACTATGCGGATTTATCCCCAACAGTGCAATTTTGGGTCTTCCAATTCCAAAATCTGACTTCAATGATTTTTCCATTATAGCAATCTTACGCTTCACTAATTGAGGAGTTATTGCTGCGGAAACCTCTTTTACGGCTAAATGATCTGTAAGAAGTCCGACTCTAAGTGTATCTGTTACCATAAACATAAGGCTATCGCCTTCCAGTTCCTGAGTAAGATAATCCGTATGCCCGGGAAACTTAAAATCATCGGCCTGGATATTGTTCTTATTTATAGGTGCGGTAACAAGAACATCTATTTCATTATGCTTTAATGCATTTACTGCTGCTTTTAGTGATTCAATTGCTAATTTACCTGCTTCAGGGGTGGCCTGTCCAAATTGTATGTTAGGGGTATCACGCCAAATATTCATTACATTAATCTTACCGTCCAAAGCCTTGTTTACCTGGTGAATTCCATTGTAGTTAATCTCCAACTGTAATTCTGATTTCTGAAATGAGATAACCTTGTTCGATGCAAAAATAATAGGGGTACAAAAATCTAACATACGGGTATCCTCAAAGGTTTTGAGAACCACTTCGCAACCAATTCCATTTAAATCCCCTATGGAAATTCCCAGTTTTATTTTTTCACTTTCCTGCATTGTCACCCTATCGTATATGTCTAAATTTACAGCATAGCAAAACTACTTAATTTTAATCATACATGTTCACGGGAATTGTTGAAACTTTGGGCAAACTAACCCAATTAAAAACTGAAGGGACAAACCTTCACCTTACTATAACCTCCCATTTAGCCCCTGAGCTCAAAATAGACCAGAGCGTTTCCCATAATGGTGTTTGCCTTACCGTTGTTGATGTTAAAGCCGATAGCTATACCGTAACTGCTATTCAAGAAACCTTACAGAAAACCAATTTAGGCCTTCTTCAGGAAGGGGATATTCTAAATCTGGAGCGTGCTATGATATTGGGCACCCGACTAGACGGACATTTGGTTCAGGGCCATGTAGACCAAACGGGTACATGCACCTCAATCGAAGAAAAGGATGGGAGCTGGATTTTTAGCTTTGAATACAATAGAGATCAAAACAACAACACCATAGAAAAAGGCTCTATTACGGTTGATGGGGTAAGTCTTACCGTTATTAACTCAGGGGTAAACACGTTTAGTGTTGCCATTATTCCCTATACCTACGAACATACGCGCTTTAATTCGTATAAAGTGGGTTCTATGGTGAATTTGGAATTTGATGTTATTGGGAAGTATGTGACTAAGTTAATGGGGTTGAAATAGTTATTAGTAGTGAGTAGTGAGTATTTAATATTTAGTAGATAGTATATTGTAGGGCTGTATACTGTTAGACATTTCCTGAAGCTCAGATGCAAGAGTAACTAATCAGGAAACAGGAAACTTTTTTAAGTTGATGGTCTATTTGTTTATGCGTTTATAAGTTGAGAAAGTTTAAATTTATAATGTCTAATCCAATCGAAAGACCTCCCTCAATCCCTCCCAAGGAGGCAAGTTTGTTTTGAGTTAAATTCAAGTTCAATTACAAACTCAAAAACAATTATAACTTTCGACCTTCAACTTTGCATTTTGTAATTGCAATGTGTATTAGTTTAGGGTGGGTACTAGCCAGAAACTTGAAACCAGAAACCTTTGACCTTCGACTTTAGACAAATTATACTTTAATAAAAATCTTCCTCTTATACATCACATACGCCAGCAGCACATAAAAACTAACTACGGTTAATCCGTAGAGCAGGGAAGAGAATTTCAAGGAGATGGCGTCATGTACATATATGTTTTGAAAAAGCCATCCGTGCAAGGAAGTTTCCCCCACCCGTATCATTCCAAAGATTTTGGAAATAAAACTAGACAGGAAATACACCGTTATGGCATTTGCTCCGGCGTATTTAAAAATACTGCCAAATTTAATTCCTTTAACATCAGAAACATAATAAATCAATGCTAATAAGATGTTGGCCCACCCTGCAGTGACCAATACAAAACTACTGGTCCAAAGCGCTTTGTTAATCGGAAAAACAATATCCCACAGGTAACCTAACAATAACATTCCGATACCTGATCCAAACAAAATCAATTCCTTTTTACTTCGTTTTGACAGCAAAATTAGTCCGGTAAAAACTCCAAGAAGAGCTGTACCAATAGATGGCAAAGTACTTAATAGCCCTTCCGGATCATAATCAGCTTTATAGTTGTGCGTGCCAAAAACAGCTACATCTATAAAATTGGCCCAATTGTTTGGTGCTCTATCAAAGGTTGGTTCTACGCCATTTATAGGAATAAAGCCCATCCAAATCCAATAGCCCACCAAAAGGAACACACAAATACCAAGCAAGGCCTTCCAATTAAAATTGATAAACAGGATGGCAGTAAAAAAGAATACTACCCCGATTCGCTGTAATACCCCCGGAAAACGAATACTTTCAAAATCCTTGATAAAAGGAAAAGTTAAGGTAAAAGCTCCTAAAAATAACCCCAACCCAATAAGCTTTAAACTGCGGATTGTAATTTTTTTATACGTATCCGTAGTAGTAGCTCTGTTATGATACGAAAATGCAATTGAGGTGCCTACAATAAACAAAAAAAATGGAAAAACTAAATCTGTAGGGGTATACCCATGCCATTGTGCATGGAGTAGTGGGGCGTAAGCATGTTCCCAGGTCCCCGGCGTATTCACCAATATCATCAGGACAATGGTTAGCCCTCTGAATATGTCTACGGAAAGTATTCTTTCTTTCATCTGTTTGTTTTCATTATGTCGACCGTGAGTACAGCGGGCTCAATATCGGTGTTTATTAATTGTTCATCTTGTTTGCCGGAGTAACCTTTAAAGATACCATCTCATGTACCATTACAAGACATGGTCTTTCATTCGGTTCCAGGCTTTAATCAATAGGAAGCCGGATACTATTGCAATAGCCGTAAGTATTAAGGCAGAGGTTGTTCTTCCGTAAATCCAATATCCCGTGGCGAACATAATAGAATAAATAAGCACAACACCAAGAATCATTGCAGTAATCCCGGAAGGAACGCTCCATTTTTCCTTGGTATTTACAATTTCCACTTTCTCAGAAGAAGCTTTGTTGACCACTTTAGACCAACCGGGGCCTCCTGGTTGAATCTTCCTATAAAAGGAACGCAGTGTTTCATCCGATTCCGGTTTAGTCATTAACGTAGCGGTCATCCAAATAGCTGTAGTAACGATGACAATAAACGGATAGGTTCCCCATTCCGGAAAAATCCCGGTCTCAGCAGCGAAAAAGAAGTCGCCTAAACCGGTTTTAGCCAAAAGAATAACAATAATCCCGGAAGCAAACATGGCCGTAATTTCACTCCACGCATTAATTCTCCACCAAAACCAGCGCAGTATAAAAACCAATCCGGTGCCGGCGCCAAATTGTATCAACAAATCAAATACCTCAAATGCATTTTGTAGTGTGAGTGCGAACAATGCACTGAGTACCATTAAGACTACAGTTGATAGTCTACCGACAGCAACCATTTGCTTTTCGGTTGCATTGGGATTTATCTGTCGCTTATAAAAATCGAACACGATATAAGAAGACCCCCAATTTAATTGGGTAGAAATTGTACTCATGTAGGCTGCTATTAATGAGGCTAATACCACGCCAAGAAGTCCGCTGGGCAATTTGGTCAACATAGCGGAATAGGCCAAATCATGTCCCAATTTGTTTTCTGCTACATTAGGAAAAGCCTCTGCTATACTGGCAATATCCGGATACACCACCAAAGAAGCCAGAGCCACTAAAATCCAAGGCCAAGGACGTAAAGCATAGTGCATAATATTAAAAAAGAAGGTTGCTCCAATGGCATGATTCTCATTTTTTGCAGCCAGCATGCGTTGGGCAATGTACCCACCTCCACCAGGTTCGGCACCCGGATACCAGGAGCTCCACCATTGTACGGCTATAGGAATAATAAAAAGAGTTATGAGTATTTCAGTATTATCAAAGTCGGGTAAAATGTTCAACTTGCTGGTTACGTTTTCATTATCCATCAAGGCTTGAATTCCCCCTACTTCGGGAATATTTACCAGGTAATATGCTGCGCCTATTGCGCCTGACATAGCGACAAAAAACAGTATAAAATCAGTGTAAACTACCCCTTTGAATCCACCCAAGGCACTGAAAGCAACCGTAATCAGGCCGGCCCCTACAACCGTTTCCCATGGCTCCAGACCCAGCATAATACCTCCTATTTTTATAGCCGCCAGCGTCACAGAGGCCATTGTGATAATATTGAACAGTGCCCCCAGATATATGGCCCTAAATTTTCTAAGGAAACTGGCAGGCTTACCCCCATAGCGCATTTCATAAAATTCAAGATCTGTATTGACATTAGATTTTCTCCAGAGTTTTGCGTAGACAAAAACGGTTAACATGCCTGTTAAAAGAAAACACCACCAGACCCAATTTCCGGAAACACCGGTGGTTCTAACAATATCCGTAACCAAGTTTGGGGTATCCGTGGAAAAAGTGGTAGCCACCATGGAAAGGCCTAGTAACCACCATGGCATGGTTCTTCCGGAAAGAAAGAATTCAGTGGAGTTTTTACCGGATTTCTTTGAAACAAAAATTCCGATTCCTAAAACAATAGCGAAAAATACAATGATAAAACTGTAGTCTAAGGTGCTGAGTTGCATAATTTGGTTTTGGTTGCCCGATAAAGATATTATTTTTTAAGATACTTTTGTTTGTTGAATATTAAAAACAAAGCATGCCCTTCCAAACCAGTATTATGCTTTCCCCTTTTTCCTGGGGCATCGCCTTCATTGCAGCGTTTATTCTTGGGGTTAACAAATCTGGTCTTAAAGGGATGGACATTATAATTGTTACTATAATGGCATTGGCCTTCGGTGCAAAAACCTCTACTGGAATTCTGGTTCCATTGCTTGTCGTGGGCGATTTATTTGCAGTAGTTTACTATAATAGGCATGCGCAATGGAAGTATGTATTTCGCTTTTTACCTTGGATGTTACTGGGTGTTCTTTTTGGTGTTTATGTAGGGCATAGCATCTCGGTAACTACCTTTAGAATAATAATGTCAGTGGTAATTTTAGTCAGTGTATTTTTAATGTTTTGGTGGGAGCATAGGAAATCCAAATCGGTTCCTACACACTGGACTTTTGCTGGTTTTATAGGGACTACTGCAGGATTTTCCACCATGGTAGGTAACTTGGCAGGAGCCTTTTCCAACCTCTACTTTTTGGCTATGCGCGTTCCCAAAAATCAGTTTATTGGTACGGCAGCATGGCTTTTTTTAATTGTCAATCTCTTTAAGTTGCCCTTTCATGTTTTTGTTTGGGAGACCATAAATTGGGACACTCTTGCGGTAGATTTAAAGTTATTACCAGCAGTGTCCATTGGTTTATTTATTGGGGTGCGATTGGTAAAAGTGGTTAAAGAGCAATTCTTTCGGAAAATGATTTTAATTCTTACCGCTATTGGAGCTTGTATGATTTTGTTTTCTTAGCGTATTACTACAAAATCTCCTCTACGTGCCTCTTAATATTCACTGCCATTATATCAATGGGTAAGTCGTTGGCGTCAAATCCAAAAGGGTCTTCAATTTCCTCCGAGATTAATTCCAAACTGGCTAAGACATAAAAAATAAAGATGACCACAGGCACGGCATAATATCCCAAACTGAACACATAGCCAAAGGGCAACGTCATCACATAAAAGAAAATAAACTTCTTAATAAAAGCACTGTAGGAATACGGTATAGGAGTGTTTTTTATGCGTTCGCAAGCCCCGCAGATATCGGTAAAGGATTGTATCTCGTTATTCAACACAATCAACTGATCTCCGGTTATTTTCTTTTGAACATATAAATCATTGACTTTTTGAAAAATCATCTTAGCAACCTGATTTGGCCGATGCTTATGATGATCAATATCCATATCTGTACCTTCAAAAAGTTGCTTGCTCGTATCCACGTTGGTCAAATGTTTGGCTAAAATGGACGCATAGCCCGGGATCAACCTTCTGAAGTACAAATGGTCATGTTCCTCTTTTAGCATAACGCTTAACTTAATGGCCAAATTTCTGCTGTTATTCACCAATTCGCCCCATAACTTTCTTCCTTCCCACCACCGGTCATAAGCAGTATTGGTCCTAAAAACCAAGAGTAATGAAATTACAAAGCCCAGCATACTATGCATCATGGTAATATTGGACAGCGGATTGGTCAGGGCTATTTTCCAGTATTCCAACTCCAAATACCCTACACCATAGGTGTATACCCCTATAAAAATCATCATCGGAATTAATTTCCGGAAGGTGTCGGACTTGTGGAATCTAAAAATAAAGGTGATCCAATCTTTGGGATTGTATTGTACCATAAAGCAGCTTTGTATTGCGGTGCTAAATTAGAAAATGTTTTTGATGGAAATTAC
>JBGTEN010000209.1:0-4312 GCA_041747755.1 Arenibacter sp.
AATAAAATTAACCAGAATAATGGGTTTAAAAAGGGAATAGAAATATCCTTTGCTGCCAAGGTATTAAAAAATGGCATCGCCAATGTTGCCATAAGAAGTGCAAGGGCTAAAGAGAGAAAGGATATAAGTCCCGATTCGACCAAAAACTGTCTTACCAGATCATTCTTATTAGAACCCAAAGTTTTACGTACTCCTACTTCTTTGGCTCTTTTTAATGAATGTGCTGTAGACAAATTCATAAAGTTGACACTAGCCAAAACAATTAGAAAAATGGCAATAAAAGAAAGAATGTAGATACTTTGCCTATCATTATTGGCGCTCATCTCTGCCACCAAATTAGAGTTCAAATGTATATCTGTAAGAGGTATGGTGCTATATACCAGATAATTGCCGGCAGCCTTGAATTCCTGCTCTGTAATACCCGGTAAAAACTTTTGTACCCCGGGTATAACATATTTGCCTAAAAAGGCCTCCAAAGGTTTTTGCATATCGGCTACATTGGCAGTGGGAATAAGTTTAAAGAAAGTGTTATAGTTATTACTACCCCAATTAACAACCTTAGCATCGGCATACCCCTCCATGGCCATAAATAGGGTATAATCCCGTAAAAATGAATTTTTGGGTAAATCCGCAATAACTCCGGTAACTGTATAGGGTTTCTCATTGTCTAATACAATACTCTGACCCACTGCATTGGCAATTCCAAAATGCTTTTCTGCAGCGGTTTTGGTCATTACCAGCGTGTTGGGATCCTTTAATGCTGTTTTTGTATCTCCTGTCAGTAAGGGTATTCCAAACATTTCAAAAAATGTAGGATCCACATAGGTGGTCTGCTCTTCCTTCACATTGGCTTCCGCGTCTAATTTTCTTACCAGTGCACTGCCTTGTGTCCTAAAACGAGTTACCAGTTCTATTTCTGAGAAATCGCTTTTTAGCGCCTCGGCCATTGGGGCCGGACTTACTGCAAATTTCCGTGCATCACCACCAAATTTTATATCGGAATTGATCCTGTAAATACGGTCTGCATCCGGAAACATTGTATCATAACTTAGTTCATCATAGATGTATAATGAAATGAGAAGCCCTCCGGCCATACCTATGGCCAGCCCGAAGGTGTTTAAAAAGGTAAAAAAGGGTTGCTTTTTTAAACTTCTCCAAGCAATTTTAAGGTGATTTTTAAACATGATTGACGTTTTTAAAATAAATGGTTTATTCTGTACGTAAACTTTTAACGGGATTGGCCAAAGCTGCTTTAATACTATGAAAACTGACGGTAATCAAAGCAATCACTGCAACTAACAACCCTACTACAATAAATGTCAGCGGACTTATTTCCATTCTGTATTCATAATTCTGGATCCATGTTTGCATAGCATACCATGCCAAAGGCAATGCGATCAACGAGCTGAGCAATACCAACTTTAAAAAATGGAGTGATATCATGGAGACAATACTATTCACAGAAGCACCCATTACTTTACGAATGCCTATTTCTTTAGTTCGCATTTCAATGATTAATAATGAGATGGCAAAAAGACCCAGACAGGAAAGAAATATGGCAATAGCCGATGCCATACTGAAAACTGTGGTCATGATAATTTCGCCTTCGTACCAGGCCTGTAGGTTGTCATCCAGAAATGAACCTTTAAATGGGGCATTGTCAGTGAGCTTCTCCCAAACCCTGGAAATTTGCTCCATTGCCAATCGGGGATTTTCGGAATTAACCTTAAGAAAAATATAATTGATTCTTTCCGTGGCAGATAAATGAATGGCTATAGGATATGTCTTTTCAGAAGGAGAATATGCGTTAAAATCAGGTATTACCCCAATTATACGATTTCCTAATCCCGTTTCTTCCCCTCCAAAATATTTACCTATGGGATCCGTTTCGCCCATAGCTTTTACAAAACTTTCGGTAACTACAAAGGCATTAACGCTATCGGTGGCAAAGTTTTTATCAAAATCCCTTCCTTGTAGAATAGGGATCTGTAGTGTTTCTAGAAAATCGAAATCAGCCAATAGCCAATCGGCCGAAATCTGGTTCTGATTATAGTCAAAACCCACGGTCGATCTAACCGTTACCCGATCCAGACCCCTTCCCAAATTTCCTCCTGTTCCTGTAATGGAAACTATAGTAGGATCATTGGCAAGTTCATTTCGCATCCGGGCCAATACTTTTCTTCCATCATCTTCATTTCCTACGGGAATACTTATTACTTGTTCCTTTTTAAAACCAATGGGCTTTTCTTTTAAAAATTTTAATTGTTGCCCCGCAATGACACTAACACAAATCAATAGACTGGAGATGGCAAACTGACTCACCAACATCGTATTTCGAAGTACGCCCGGTTTTTTTGTGGAAACTTGCCCTTTTAGAATCCCAACCAGATTAAAGTTGACCATCTTTAAAGCGGGGTAACCACCGGCAATTAGGGTAACCAATAAAAAGACACCGAACAGTATCGCCAAAAATTCCACCTGGAATAGGGACGAAATAGCTATTCCTCCCCCAAACTGCATATTAAAGACCGGTATTAATTGTGATGCGATCCCTAATCCCAACATAAAGCCGATAAAATAAACCATAAAAGCCTCTCCCCATAACTGTATAAAAATTTGCCCTTTATAAGCCCCAAGCGTTTTCCTTACTCCCAATTCACGACTTCTTTTAAAAGAATTGGCCATGTTTAGATTTACAAAATTGAAGCAGGCGATAAGAAGAATAAACGCCCCTAGGGAAATAAGCGCATAGACCAAAGCCTTTGGCGCACTACGGTCTCCGGAAAAATGGATGTTTTTTATATTGGTGAGGTTTATGCTAAACAAGTCTGAGGTTTCCTTTATTTCAGGATGATCAGCCCTTAGCTGTGCCAAACGATCGGGATAGTACTTTTCTACAAAGGTGCCCATTTTCTTACTTATCTTTTGAAAATCACTGTTTTTGGCCAACTTTATAAAAACACCAAAGCCATTGCTGCCCCAATCATTTTTAAGTTCCAAATAATTGTTAAGCGATTGAATAGGTGCAATGGCATCAAAACGGATACTGGAATTTTTCGGGGCGTCTTGGACTACAGCACTTACCGTATAATATTCAAATGCCTCCCCTCTTCCAATTTTTAACTCTTTTCCAATGGGATTTGTATCCCCAAATAGGGACTTGGCAGTGCTTGTGCTCAAAACAATGTTCCGAATGTCGGAAAGTGCTGCTGCCGAATTACCATGGAGAATAGGAAAGTTGAACACTTTAAAAAAATCAGAATCGGTTCTGATAATTATTTGCTCTAAACTATGATCCTGAAACGAAATACTTTCCGGGGTGCCCATATGTACCACTAGGGCATGCTCAACTTCAGGAATATAGGTCTTTAAGGCGGTAGCCGCAGGAATCGGCATTTGAGAACTCAATTCAGGGCCGTTAGTGCCATTTATAAAACGAGAGGTTTTAAAAAGTTGAGATGTATCATTATGGAAAGAATCGAAACTTAAATGAAAATAGGCGGTTAAAAACAAGAGAATACAGATAGAAAAAGCCACTGCCAAACCAAAAATATGAATAGCAGAATGCAGTTTGTTGCGTCGGATGTTTCTCCAAGCTGTTATCAAATAGTTTTTAAACATAATGACTGTTTTTATGTAATGAATAAACTTCTTCCCAATCTGCAAGGTCTTTTTCTGGACGAACCTGCAAGGTCTTTTTTTGGACCTTGTAGGTTTAAAAATCCCCATTCCTGTTTTGGCGTTTAGACCTACAAGGTTTTGGAAACCTTGCAGCTATAACCCCTTACGGATCAATTCTTAAATCAAAGCTCCCAAAGCCCGGTTATGACTTTCGGTCACAATCTGTCCGTCAAATAAATTTACTATCCTATGTGCATAATGCGAATCGTGGTCGGAGTGGGTTACCATGACGATAGTAGTTCCTTCCTGGTTCAATTCGGTCAACAAGTTCATTACCTCAATACCGTTTTTGGAATCCAAGTTTCCGGTAGGCTCATCCGCCAGTATTAATTTTGGGTTGGTCACTACCGCTCTGGAGATAGCAACACGTTGCTGCTGTCCACCAGAAAGTTGTTGTGGGAAATGCTTTTCCCTGTGGGCAATTTTCATTCGTTCTAGGACCGTTTTTACCTTTTCTTTACGCTCACTTTTGTTCATTTTAAGATAAATAAGCGGTAACTCCACATTTTCATACACTGTGAGTTCGTCGATAAGATTAAAACTTTGGAAGACAAATCCCAGATTACCTTTACGCAACTGAGTACGCTGACTCTCTTTTAGGCCGCCTACCTCATGGCCGGCAAATTTATAA
>JBGTEN010000210.1:0-2134 GCA_041747755.1 Arenibacter sp.
ACAATTTTGCTGCCATCAGGTGCTATTTGCGGATCGGTAACCTGCTCCAACTTAAAAATATCGGTAGGCTCCAGTTTGGAACTGAGCTGAGCAATTGTTACAAAAGGCAGTAGAAAAAGAAGTAGGAAGGGGTACATTAAGGATATTCTCATAGTTGATAGTTAACAGTTGTTCGTTGATAGTTTATAGTTGTCGGTTTGATGGTTGTCTGTTGATTCTTTTGACAGAAGTTGGTTCAATGGTTCAAAATCTATCCTGATAAATTAGCGGCTAGTTACTTTAATGTAATGGTACATTGATACTACTTAATCGCAGAAAAAGGAAGTGCTTTAAGATAAAGGGACTCCACTTTTTCAACAATTTTGCCATTGGCTTCTGAGGCATCACGGGCACTGATCCAATCCGGATCTACCCGGAAAGCATCCCAGGAAGCTTTGGCAGCTTCCATATTTTTATGTGATAGGAGATATACTAATTTAGGCTGCGTACCATCTTTCTCCTCCGTAAACCAATAAGTCAAATTCACCATCCCATGTTTTTCAAATAATTTAAGGGTATGATCTCTAAAGCGGGTATTGAGGTTCTCTAATTTGCCGGGTAAACAAGTATAGGTCCGAAGTTCAAATATTTTATCCCCTTGCATAAGTTTTACATTGGTTTCAGGATTGAGCTCCGGAGCTTTAGTAAGGAAAACTTCATCTATTTTAGAAACCAATTCCCCCTTTTTTATCGATTTTTTATGCGCTTTTTTCCACTTGGGATTCTCCAAAAATTGCTTCCAAGAGGCATCACGGGCAGCCTTATCGGGATAAGAAAGGAAGTAAACTAAAGTTTGATTATTTTCATCAATCGGTAAAAAGTATCCTATATTTTCCATACCGCTGTCTTCAAAAAGTTTAACAGTATGATTTTGAAAACGTTTAATAAGATCAGGTCTCTTGCCTTCCGGGGAATAATAGGTTCTTAGTTCGTAATATCGGTTGTCTTCATTTTGTGATTGTGCAGTCATTAGGGTGAAAATAGATAGGAATAGTGTAGTTACTTTTTTCATTTTAAGGTTCTGATTTTAGTCGGTCTTAAAGATATGGTATTTTGATGGGCGATAAAAGAAGTGTGTGTTGTTTGCTTTTAATTTTTTGATTAACAACTACAACAACCCTTATTCAAAAAATATCGCTTCTTTACCAAATTCAGTACCCGAAATAAGAATGCTTAATACCACAGCCACCCAATAAAGTATAAAACAAAGCCACGAGACGGGTAAGATTCGCTTTCGTGAATAATAATCGAAAAATAACAGACTGGATGTAAGCGATAGCAGCAATAGGATATCAACAACGATACCCACATCTTGTTTGCTCAACTGACTAATTATCCCGCCAATTCTTCCTGTTGCCGCAAAAATATAAACGATACCCGCATAAAGTATCAATCGCTTGTGAATTTCAATGCTATTCCTTTTTACGATAGATATGGTTACAAATGCAGCAAATAAGACGCTCATAAAAATGTCTAACCAAATAAGTAAAGGCAGTCCAGGTTCCAGCGTTTCAATAGGAATCTCCAAATCGTAGGAGATCGCAACCATGCGTCCCGGAAAGTTTGTTACCACTATAGCCGTAGAAATCAGTACCAAGACAGCAAGTATTGCTCCTAGCCAGCCTAATTTTCGGTGCCAATGGACTTTCCTAAATTGTATCATTCCAGCTTGAAGAACTAAAAAAATGTACCAGACAGTTAAAATAATTCCGTGAATAATAAAGGTATTTGGGAGCTTTTCCATTTGTAAGACCTCCGGCTGCGGAAATTGACTTCTAAGATAAAAGGTAGGGGTAAAGGCAAGGAGTACGATACCTAGTAGTATACAGAACATCACAAAAAAGTAGTTGGAACGGTTGGTGGTTTTTAATGAAATCATGGTTTAAAGGTTGGTATGTAATTACAACGTTTCCAGATGGTTAGTCTGGAATTACATAATAAATTTAATAAAAAAACTTAATTTGCTCCATGAAGTACTATTCAATTATGCGAGCAGCAACTTTAGTATCCAGTTTTCAGGGATCTGTTACAGCAATGGCGGTTGGACTTGGATTTTAAAAATTTCAACTATAATGAGAAAAGTCCGGTTTATGCC
>JBGTEN010000211.1:0-4955 GCA_041747755.1 Arenibacter sp.
TTCTAATGGGGAAGCACGAAGGGAGCTTAAACAAAATTCCATTTCCGTAAACAAGGAAAAAGTGGGAGAGGATTATATGATTAGCGTATCCGACTTAATTAACAACAAGTTTGTGCTTTTACAAAGAGGGAAAAAGAATTACTTTGTTATTGTAGCCTCTTGATAGAATAGGATTTAACCACGAGCGACTAGTTAATTCATTGACATATTAGTCTTAATCATGATTTTTTTCGGAAATGTAGATTGGACGGGTCTTTGTATACACATTACAAAATGTGTTCTTAACTCGGTTTGATGTCAGGAAATATGGAATCCATATAGCGGAAGACAGCAGTGCTTTAAAAATGTCCTTTACAAAATCCGGATTGGGGATACCCGATTGATTTAGAACAAATCCTCCAATCAAGATTATAGCCAGATTAATCCCATAAAAGTAAATCATAAGTATTGGTAAACTTGTTCTTTTGCTGAAAAAAAGTACTATTAGTAAAATGGTAAACAGCAGGAAAGCAATGTTGTAAAATAATTCAAATCCCATATATAGATTTAGAAATGTGGAGTTTTGATACGCTTGCCATATCCCTTTACTAAAATAGGAATACGAAAAAAGTTGATAAATAAGTATAAAGGTTGTTACAATTAAACCTATTGCGGGAAGTATTAACCAACCTCCTATAGGAAGAGCAGTTCCATCTCCTTTGCCCTCAGGGTTATAATCCCGATACAGTTTTAGGCCCAAATAGCTACAAATACAAAATGAAATTACGGCTATAATGATTGATAACCAGCTGATCTCTGATGGATCAGAGGCATTGTTCATATAATATAGCTGGTAACCCAGATTTCCTCTTAACTCATCTTGTTTGGAGAGAAAAGCAGAAACTTGGTTTCCTTCTATATGTTCTTCCATAACCTTGTAATTATGGGAGATGGTTACCAAATTGTTCAAACTGCTAACCTGTTTTTTGTATGAAAAACTGGATTGATCAATAACAATACTTTCATCTTTTATATTCCAAGGTTCAGGAAGAGATATTCTTGTAGTTTGTTCAAAGTCAAATGGAGTACCTACATAATATGGCATTTGTCGTTTTGCGGATTTTGTATAGTTGGTCAGACTTTCCAGAACCAAGGAGTAGGTCTCAAAATATATACCTTCCCCTGATTCCATAGGAGACCATGGAGACTCCAGGATATAAGATTCATTAATGGTAAAAATATTCTCCCAAGGTCTTGTATCATCTAAATAGGTAATATCCGTTGCTGATGAAATTGTGGGATAAAGACTGCTGTAAAAGTTTAAAAATTCTTTTTTGATGTTTTCTTTGCTATTATTCTTAAAAAAGGACCTCATATAATCTGCCCTGTTTCCAAAGTACTCAGATTTAACAGTAAAAGTGGCACTTCCTCCAATGGAATCTACAACGATATCTTCAACTATTTTAACTGCGGTTCTATTAGAGGCAGGAATAGTGACGAGATCTTTACTCGTATCATTCAGAATTAATCCAAAATTATAGTTTGGTGTTGTAAGTCGGGCCAAATCTCCTCCTTGATTGGAGATTGTAGGATCAACAAAATAGTCCCTGTTTCCATATTTAAAATAAACAATACAGTGATCAAACAAATAATGGCTGGGAAGAAATTCGTCCAAATTCTTATTTTGTACTGAATTTACTAACATGGGAAACGACTCTATACCCTGGTTTTGCAATAGATTGGTAAGTAGTAAGGATTTATCCTTACAATCACCATATCTTCTAGTCATTACTAACTCCGGAGAATTAGGTTTGTAGGCACCGATTCCCGCTTCAAAACCCAAATAGCGGATTTCATCTTGTACAAACCTAATCAGTTTTATAATGATGTCCTCTTTTGAATCTAATTCCTGATCAATTGTAATGGGGATGCTTATTTTTCTATTTTCACTTTGATACAAAGGACCTATTAGTTTTACTACCTCTTCCCAAGTCCCAAATGTTGTTATGGACACTCTTTTTTGTGTATTATACCAGGCAGGGACATTGTTGTCATAAGCTACAATATTAGTACCCTCGTAATCCCAAATATATTCTTCACCTGAATTTAATGGCACAATTTTGGGTTCCAAAGCTCCATTTAGCAGTTTGTAATTAATCTTATTTTCCTTGCCGGCTACTATTTTTGTGTAAATTCTGTTTACGGGTTGGGTGAATTCCTGATAAATGGTTCTGGAATAATTTCCTTTATTTATTGGATTAAATCCTTTGGTTGAATATGCATATTCAATAATATCTCCTTCTCTTATATCGGTTAAATTGATGACTGCGGTAAGTGACCCGTCATATAGCGAACGTTCCAAATTTGTTTCTCTTTGGTAGGTGTTTATGGTACTTCCCGGAAGTTTATCAATAACTTCTCCATTTCGAATTACTTTAACAGCATGGAATTCCAAGGTTTGAAATGTTGGATCAAATGAGGTACTTATATCGGACATTTCTTGAATGCCATCTGCATTAAGAACTTTAATTGCGTAATGCGCAAATTGTTCTTTAGAAAAAATATTGTCCTGAAAGTCAAGCAATAAATAGTGGTAGGCTCCCTGATTATTTTCCGGATTATTGTCTTCAAAAGATATTGTGGAAACCCAGTTTGGAGGATTTGTCTTTTTTATTTGCTGAGCACATATGTTTACGAAAGCAATAAGAAAAAGAAGAATTGTACAAGAAATACGCATGAATGTTGGTAGAATTTGGGTGGTATTTTTAGTTTGTTCTAATTTGTAAACGTATTATACTTTTATATCGTATAATTTAAGAAATTGTTTTATAAAACCATCAAATTACACCCCCGGAGATCAGAATTATCAAAACGACCTAATAATTCAAAATCCCCATTTTCATAAAGTTTACCCAAATCCTGGGTGGCTATAAAGGAGCACGAATAGCTATTTGCCAAATCAATAATATTTACTCCGCCTACTTTTCCCATTTGCTGAGCCGTGAGTGGATCTTCAGTATCCCGAATATAAACCTGCATCCAGGGGGGTGTCTTGAAAAGACCATTTCCTTTGGAATAAGCTTGGGAAAGCAGTTCGGTCATTCCATATTCCGAATGTATTTGCGAAACACCAAGGCCGCCTATAAGCATGGAATGAAGCTCCTCCCGAATAAGCTCTTTTCTGCGCCCTTTCATCCCCCCGGTTTCCATGACAACCGTATTTTTTAGTTTAAGGCTTCTATTTTCTATCAAATCCAGTAAAGCGAAGGAAACCCCTATTAATAAAATTTTAGTACCCTTGGAATCTAGTTGCACTAATTTCCGACTCAGACCTTCAAGGTCATTTAAATAAAAACCACTTTCTGGGTGTTTGCTTTTTTGAATCAGGTCGTTTACCATATAAATCAGGGAAGAACCCTCTCGTTCCAAATAGGAAGGTAATAGGGCAAGTACACAGTATTTTGTTATGTCTCCATAGAAGTATTTAAAGGCGTTGCGATAGCTTTCCTCGTATAATTTGATATCATGCACATAGTGCTTGCTGGTTTCCATTCCTGTAGTGCCACTACTGCTAAAAATTATTTGGGGCTCTTTTTTAACCGAAACTACCTCTTTGTCTTTGAAAAATTGAATTGGTAAAAAAGGAATTGTTTCCAAAGTAGTTACCGATGCTACTGTTTTCCCTAAGTAATCACAAAATAATTTATAAACACTATTATTTTTATATTGGAATACAAAGGTTTCTAAGGCCAGGCTTTTAAATTCTTGGGGAGAGGTAATGGTAAAAATACGATACGGATTCATAGCTAGCTTTGCTTTAGCAAAAATAGCCAAAATAGTAGAGCTTCTTTTAGAGAATCGTTAGATGAAAAGACGATGACCGTTTAAAATGTAAACTTCTATTTTACAACCAATTTTCTGGTCATAGACTTTGTATTCTCTGTTACCTGAAGCACATACACTCCGGGGGTTAATCTGGAAATATTGAGGGAGTTTGTAGTTATTCTGTCGGTAAGCACAACTTCTCCAAAAACATCGTAGACAACGATTTCCTTAAGTTCGTTTTTGGCTGTAGTAATATAAACAACATCATTGTACGCAGGATTGGGATAGAGTTTAAATCCGGCAGTTTCGGTTCTGGAGGCATTGCCTGAGTCTGCAATTTCCTGTGACGAAGCTACAATTGTAAACAAGAAAAACACAGCAAAGTAGATTAACTTCATAGGTATCGATTTGGGATCAACACTATAAAATTAGTAAATACGAATGCCCAAAATAGTAAAATGTTGTGAATTATCGTTTTTTGTAGGTGAATCGGATTTTGCTTACCGTTCGTCGATATTTTCTTTGAAAATCAAGGCGTTAATAATAAAAAAAAGGATAATTTTTTACGCAGTAAAACTTACTTTATAATCAACTTTCGGGTGGCCATCTTATCTTTTTCAAAAATGCGGATAACATATATTCCTGCATCCAAATAAGACAAATTTAACTCTGTGCCCGATATCGTCGTTTCTAATACTTGAGTGCCCAATACATCAAAGATGTGCACTTTTTTTGAGCCATTTACAGGAGTACTAATGAAAACCTTGCCATTGGTTACCGGGTTAGGATATATTTTTAAACCCTCTATATCACCGGTACTTCGGTTTTCCTGACCGAAGGATAGTGTGGAAATAAAAAGGAAAACAAGCAAGTAGAGTTGTTTCATTAAAGGCTATATACAACAAATATACCACTTTTTTATTCCGAGATGTAGCTGAGCTATATTGAATAAGACAATTTTCGATGAAATGCATAATTCACCTACAAATAGAGGTACGATTACCTATAATAAAATATGCTAAGAAAAAGATTCTTTTAGCTATCGCTCAATACCAAGCTTAATTAATACTAATTACAGTATCTCGAGGGGTTGTATTTTTTAGTTTGTAATAATCCTGTAAAGGATCTTCCAGTTTAGAAATCCAAGTACG
>JBGTEN010000212.1:0-15289 GCA_041747755.1 Arenibacter sp.
CTTTCGTAACGCAGGTCTAAGCCTAATTTACCCAAATTAACACCAATACCCATGTTTAGTCCTACCGAAAAATCATTTTCAATATCACCAATGGTAACCCCATCAAATTTGGTATTCAAAATATACTGGAAAGCAGGTCCGGCAAATACATGCAATGGACCAATAACCTTAAGACCTACCAAAACGGGAACATCCAATTTGTTAATTTTAAGATCCCCATTGTCGTATCCGGATTTCGTACTGGTATACACCAATTCGGGGCGTACATAAATGGCATTTCCAAATTTTCCAAAAACGCCCAGATGGTAACCAACGTTGCGGTCCGGATTCTGGAAAGCGTCTTCAGCAGAATCAAAATACTTGCCATTACCGTTGTAGTTAAGACCTCCCTTAATCCCAAACCCGGAACCTGATTGTGCAAATGCGACCATGCCTAACATAGCAAAAATCGCGGTTAGAAGTGTTTTTTTCATTTTGTGTTTCTTTTTAGTGGTAAATACTAAATAGGCACCAAAGGAAACCTATTTTCTTTTTAACACTTTCAAAACGGCAGCTTCTATGGCTTTATTGCTCAATCCATACTTCTCCATTAACTCTTCCGGAACTCCACTTTCACCAAAAGTGTCTAGTGTGGCAACAAACTCTTGTGGCGCGGGATACTGTGTTGTAAGGGTTCGGGCAATACTTTCTCCCAAACCACCCAAAAAATTATGCTCTTCTGCAGTAACCACACAGCCTGTTTTTTTAACAGACTTTAACACCGCTGCTTCATCTAAAGGCTTAATGGTGTGTATGTTGATTACTTCCGCTGAAATACCTTGTTTTTCCAGACGTTCAGCTGCAATCAAAGCCTCCCAAACCAAATGTCCGGTAGCAATAATGGTAACATCTGTTCCTTCATTCAGCAGCAACGCTTTTCCAATTTCAAATGTTTGGTCCGCAGGGGTAAAATTAGCCACCTTTGGTCTGCCAAAACGCAGATACACAGGACCATGATAATCAGCAATAGCAATGGTGGCAGCTTTTGTTTGGTTGTAATCACAAGGGTTAATAACCGTCATTCCCGGCAGCATTTTCATCAATCCAATATCTTCTAAAATCTGATGAGTTGCCCCGTCTTCCCCTAAAGTAAGTCCGGCATGGGAAGCACATATTTTTACATTTTTGTCCGAGTAAGCCACTGATTGTCTAATCTGGTCATAGACGCGGCCGGTAGAAAAGTTAGCAAAAGTTCCTGTAAACGGAATTTTTCCACCAATGGTCAAACCGGCTGCGATTCCAATCATGTTCGCTTCAGCAATTCCTATTTGAAAAAAACGTTCCGGGTTTTCGGCTATAAATTCTTCCATTTTTAAAGAACCCACTAAATCAGCACATAATGCCACTACATTGGGGTTAGTTCTACCCAATTCTGCCAGTCCGGCTCCAAAGCCACTCCTTGTATCGTTTTTTCCTTGATCTGTATATTTTTTCATGTTTCTGTTATCCCTTAAAAGGATTTGTTCATTAGGTTACTGTCTTTTACGATATTTAATTGAAAACTGGCTAGTAGTCTCCCAAAGTTGCTTCGTTTTGCTCCAAAGCGGCAGCCAGCTGCGCATCATTTGGCGCTTTGCCATGCCAGGCATGGGTATGCATCATAAAATCTACTCCATTCCCCATCACGGTATGCAATAAAACACAAACGGGTTTTCCTTTGCCTGTTCTGCTTTTAGCCTCCTGTAATCCCTTAATAACGGCTTCCAGATTATTACCTTCTTTAATTTCCAATACATCCCATCCAAAGGCCACAAATTTGGCTGTTAGGTCGCCCATAGGCAATACGTCTTTAGTAGCGCCATCTATTTGCTGGCCGTTGTAGTCAATGGTGGATATAAGATTGTCTACCTTATTTCCTGCCGCATACATAATGGCTTCCCAATTTTGTCCTTCCTGCAACTCACCATCTCCATGAAGACTATACACTAAATGCGAATCTTTATTCAGCTTTTTAGCTAAGGCAGCCCCTATGGCAACGGACATTCCCTGACCTAAAGATCCGGAAGCTACCCGAACTCCGGGAAGCCCTTCATGCGTGGTGGGATGTCCTTGTAAACGGGAATTTATCAATCGAAATGTATTGAGCTCCTCAACAGGGAAATAACCTCTTCTTGCTAATACACTGTAAAAAACAGGTGATATATGTCCGTTGGACAAGAAGAAAAGATCTTCTCCATTGCCATCCATATCAAATCCTTCTTTGAGCTCCATGATTTCGTTGTATAGGGCAACAAAAAACTCTGTACAACCAAGAGAGGCCCCTGGGTGACCTGAATTTACTTTATGTACCATTCGTAAAATATCCCTTCGGACCTGTGTGGCCAAATCCTGTAATTCTTTCAATTTTGGCATTTTTATTAAAAATTTTGTTATTTCTCAAAAGTAAGGTCAATCTTTTGCCTATACAAGCGGGAGTTCAACTTTTTTGGTACTAAGAATAAACCATAACAGAACTTTATTTTTTTGTTAAGGACTTTATGCCTTACAGTTGCCTATATTTGCCCTTTTAATAACAAGGTTGAAATTTACACTACACCACACAGATCCGTTAAGTAAGGCAAGAGCGGGTACCATAATCACAGATCATGGTGTTATAGAAACCCCAATTTTTATGCCAGTTGGTACAGCAGCTTCAGTAAAGGGCGTGCACCAAAGGGAATTAAGAGATGATATAAAACCGGATATTATTCTGGGAAATACCTATCACCTGTATTTACGCCCTAAAACAGAAATCTTAAAAGCGGCAGGAGGCATCCATAATTTTATGGGGTGGGAGAAAAATATTCTTACCGATAGTGGAGGTTATCAAGTATATTCTCTGTCTGCCAATCGGAAAATTAAGGAAGAAGGGGTAAAGTTTAAATCCCATATAGATGGGTCTTACCATATGTTTACTCCGGAAAATGTCATGGAAATACAGCGGGTTATCGGTGCAGATATTATTATGGCTTTTGATGAATGTACTCCGTATCCTTGTGATTACAATTATGCCAAACGGTCTATGCACATGACACATAGGTGGTTAGACAGGTGCATTTCTCATCTGGAAAAGACTCCTTTTAAATACAACTACGCTCAATCTTTTTTTCCTATAGTACAAGGGTCTACCTATACCGATTTAAGAAAGCAGTCTGCGGAATATATTGCAAATGCAGGGGCAGAAGGGAATGCTATTGGCGGACTCTCGGTAGGGGAGCCCGCAGAGGAAATGTATGCTATGACCGAAGTGGTTTGCGAAATTTTACCTGAAGACAAACCCCGTTATTTAATGGGCGTGGGCACCCCAATAAATATCCTGGAAAATATTGCTTTGGGGATAGATATGTTTGATTGTGTGATGCCTACTCGGAATGCCAGAAATGGCATGTTATTTACTGCTCAGGGTACCATCAATATTAAAAATAAAAAGTGGGAAGATGATTTTTCTCCGATAGATGAATCCGGGATGACATTTGTAGATACGGAGTATTCAAAAGCGTATTTAAAGCACTTATTCTCAGCAAACGAATATTTGGGAAAGCAAATAGCAACAATTCATAACCTCGGTTTTTACATTTGGTTGGTTCGCGAAGCAAGAAAGCATATTTTAGCTGGAGATTTCGCCTCATGGAAAACTTGTATGGTGAAGCAAATGGATAAAAGATTGTAACATTGACCATCTTAGACAGATATATACTAAAGCGTTATCTGCTTACTTTTACAGTAATGTTGATGCTGTTTATTCCTATAGGTATCATGGCCAATTTGGCAGAGCAGATAGGAAAGATGATCGATAATCAAGCACCACTTAATGAAATCTTGCTGTATTACCTAAATTTTACTATTTATATTGGGAGCTTGCTTTTTCCTATTTTTTTGTTTTTATCGGTTATTTTCTTCACATCAAAATTGGCAAACAATACCGAAATTGTAGCCATTTTGAGTTCCGGAGTTTCATATAATAGATTTTTACGTCCTTACATCATAGGAGCCAGCATTGTTGCGATTATCATGTTTTTTATGGGAATGTTTATTGTACCCAATGCCAGCGTAGGGTATAATGAATTTATTTATAAATACCTGAAGAAAGGTAAGCAGGATCGTATTACGAGTAATATCTACAATCAGTTAAATGAGACTGATTTTATATATGTAAGTAGCTTTGATCCGGCGCGGCAGATAGGATATAATTTTACTTATGAGCATTTTGATGCGGATAATAAGCTGGTTTATAAGATTTCGGCAGCCAATATACGTTGGGTTCCAAAGGATACAGTTTACAGACTCACTTCTTATCGAAAAAGAAAATTAGTGAACGACACAGAGATTATTGAAACCAAGAGGAGATTAGATACGATTTTCAATTTTAAAATAGATGACCTAACTCCTGTTTCTTATGTTGCCGAAACTAAGAACCTCTTTGAATTAGATAAGTTTATTGCAGACCAAAAACGGAAGGGCGCATCCAATATTAATACCTATATTTTAGTTAAATACAAGCGTTGGGCTTTGCCAATTACCGCTTTTATCTTAACTATCATTGCGGTATCCGTTTCATCAGTAAAGCGTAGGGGGGGCATGGGAGCAAATTTGGCATTCGGAATTTTGGTTGCCTTTATTTACATATTTTTTGACAAAGTCTTTGGAACCCTTGCTCAGCAATCCGGATTTTCTCCCCTTCTTGCAGTCCTATTACCCAACATAGCCTTTGGTGCTTTGGCTTATTATTTGTTGCAGCATGCAAAACGATAAGTTGAAAAACTACCTGCACCTTCATTTTATTGTTTTCATCTGGGGGTTTACGGCTGTACTTGGGAAGCTTATATCCATAGATGCACTACCGTTAGTTTGGTATAGAATGGTTATGGCAGCAATCTTAATTTTTTTGTTTGTTAAGGCAATGAAATTCAGTTTAAAAGTTACGAAAATTAATTTTTTAACTATGATGCTTGCCGGTGTGGTTATTGCATTGCATTGGTATACTTTTTTTCAAGCTATTAAGGTAAGTACAGTTTCCATAGCCTTAGCTACCATGTCAACTGGCGCACTGTTTGCAGCCGTTTTAGAACCAATTCTTTATAAGAGGAAATTAATTTGGTATGAAGTTCTTTTTGGATTTATAGTAATGGCCGGATTGTATCTGATTTTTAAAGTTGAGGCGGCTTATGCCTATGGCATGCTACTGGCTTTACTGTCTGCTTTTTTGGCCGCTGTGTTCTCTTTGATAAATGGTAAATTAATTCACAAGGAACGTCCCTCGCTTATTTCGTTTTACGAAATGTCCGGAGGTTTGGTTTTCTTGTCTACAATCTTATTGGCACAAGGTAGTTTTACCGCTGATTTTTTTAAACTTACTACAAGCGACTGGGTTTTTGTCTTTATTCTCGCCTCGGTATGCACTGCATATGCTTTTATTGCAGCGGTTCGTGTTATGCGTTTTATTACCCCTTATACGGTGATGCTAACTACGAATTTGGAGCCGGTATATGGGATTCTTTTAGCTTTTTTGTTTCTTGGTGATGCCGAGAAAATGAATCCGTTATTCTATTTGGGAGCCGGTATCATATTAATTACTGTAGTTGCCAATGGTATTCTTAAAAATTGGCCTCGAATAAAAAAACCTGCAATCGATTAAAGGTAGCTCTCTACTAAAGTTTTATATTTGCTTTCGCTAATAAAAGCTAAACCGAATTACATAATGGAATATTTGGATTTTGAACTTCCGATAAAGGAACTTGAAGAACAATTGGATAAGTGCGCCATTATTGGTCAGGAAAGCGATGTTGATGTCACTGAAACCTGCAGGCAGATTGAAAAAAAATTACTGGATACCAGAAAAGAAATCTACAAAAATCTTACAGCCTGGCAACGTGTACAGCTCTCAAGACATCCTAACAGACCTTACACCCTAGATTATTTTAAAGCCATCTTTGGGGAAACATTTCTGGAACTTCACGGGGATAGAAATGTTAAAGATGATAAAGCCATGATTGGGGGTCTAGGTAAGATTGGAGATCAGACTTATATGTTTATTGGGCAGCAGAAAGGATACAATACAAAAACAAGGCAGTATCGTAATTTTGGTATGGCCAATCCTGAAGGCTACAGAAAGGCGCTGCGTTTGATGAAGTCGGCTGAAAAATTTGGAATTCCTGTAGTAACACTTATTGATACCCCCGGTGCTTTTCCGGGAATTGAGGCAGAGGAAAGAGGACAAGGGGAAGCTATTGCTCGTAATATTCTAGAAATGACTCGGCTTAAAGTACCAATTATCGTAATAATTATTGGTGAAGGTGCTTCCGGTGGAGCTCTTGGAATTGGGGTAGGAGATAGGGTGCTTATGTTAGAAAATACATGGTATTCTGTTATTTCGCCGGAATCATGCTCGTCTATTCTTTGGAGAAGTTGGGAGTATAAAGAGCAAGCTGCGGAAGCATTGAAACTTACGGCAACCGATATGAAGAAACTAAAACTTATTGATGAAATAGTTCGTGAACCTATAGGAGGTGCTCATACCAATCGGGAAAAAGCTTTTGAAATTGTAAAAAATAAAATTACCTCCCATTATGAGGAGTTAAAAAAGTTATCACCAAAGGAGTTAGTAAAATCCCGTATGGAGAAATATGCAGCTATGGGAGTATTCAATGGCTAACTAATGGTTTTTGAGAAGGCTTAAAAAATCCAAGGGAAAATTCTCTTGGATTTTTTTAGTTATAAACAGAAATTTGTAACTTATGAACATAGTAATTGTTCACCATTTGTTGATATAGTACCTTCCCAAAGTAAAGTTACCTTAAGGTTAATTGTATACTTTAGCAGTTATGGAAAAACCGAGTCCCGTCATAGGTCATAAGATAGATAAAGCTACCATTATTAATTTGGAGAGAGGAAAGATTCCGCCTCAAGCTATTGATTTAGAGGAAGTTGTGCTTGGGGCAATGATGATTGATAAAAAGGGAGTAGATGAAGTTATTGATATCCTGGCTCCGGAGGCCTTTTACAAAGACGCACATAGATATATTTTTGAGGCTATCTTTAAATTGTTTGAAAGTTCTGAACCGGTAGATTTATTAACCGTTTCCAGTCAGTTAAAAAAAGATGGGCGTTTGGAGGCCTGTGGAGGTGATTTTTACCTCATAAAGTTAACGCAGAAAGTGGCATCATCTGCCCATATAGAATTCCATGCCCGCATAATTCTTCAAAAGTTTATTCAGCGGAGTTTAATTAAAATTTCTAATGAAATTATTGAACACGCCTATGAGGATGCTACAGATGTATTTGATTTGTTAGACACCGCTGAGGCAAAATTGTATGAGGTTACACAGGGTAATTTAAAGCGTTCTGCCGAAACAGCACAGAGTTTGGTAATTCAGGCAAAAAAGCGGATTGAGGAAATTGCAAATAAAGAAGGACTTAGCGGGGTGCCTTCTGGGTTTACACGATTAGACAAATTGACCTCAGGTTGGCAACCCAGCGATCTTATTATAGTAGCTGCTCGTCCAGGTATGGGTAAAACGGCACTCACCCTTTCCATGGCGCGCAATATTGCTGTGAATTCCGGAGTTCCGGTTGCCTTTTTCTCTCTGGAAATGTCCTCAGTTCAATTAATTACACGTCTTATTTCCTCCGAAACAGGATTATCTTCAGAAAAACTGCGTACCGGAAGATTAGAAAAGCATGAGTGGCAACAACTCAATGTAAAAGTAAAAGCCTTGGAAAAAGCGCCTTTATTTATAGATGATACCCCTTCATTATCTATTTTTGACCTCAGGGCGAAAGCAAGAAGGTTGTCTTCCCAACATGGTATAAAGTTAATTGTGATTGATTATTTGCAATTAATGACCGCTGGAGGTAGTCAGAAAGGAGGTAACCGCGAACAAGAAATATCAACGATATCCAGAAATTTAAAGGCTTTGGCGAAGGAACTTAATGTTCCGGTTATTGCACTTTCCCAATTATCGCGAGCTGTTGAAACCCGTGGAGGCAGTAAAAGACCCATTTTATCAGATCTTAGAGAATCCGGTGCAATTGAGCAGGATGCTGATATTGTATCTTTCATCTACAGACCGGAATACTATAAAATTGATGAATGGGATGATGAGGAACGAACACCCACTGCGGGACAGGCAGAGTTTATAGTAGCCAAACACAGAAACGGCGGTTTAGATAACATAAGGTTAAAGTTTGTTGGTAATCTTGGAAAATTCGATAATTTAGATGACTTTGATTCTCCATTTGAGTTTCAATCTAAAATGAATGCCAATGAAGATAATCCCTTCATTACAAAAAATCTCCCCAATGCGGATGAGGCTTTTGGTAGTTCAATGAATGAAGATATCGATCCGGATGAAAGCGACGTTCCCTTTTAAAAAGCTATACACCTCACAAACAAAGCACAATTATAGTACTCATTCGTACTTTTCAAGAAAAGATGGTTTTATTGCCATTCTTTGTTGGCTATGCAGTGCTTCAATATTTGCATCTTCCATCCTTATTCCTATGGATGCCGAAACCCAAAAAAATCATTTAAAAGCCTATGGTATTACCTACTGGGTGCTTACAAAGCAACAAAAAGTACATTGGCTTTTAAATTATAGAGGAGGTTCCTTTTTACTTCCCGACGGGGAAAGTATACGCCGCGAATGCCAGATTAGAGGAGTTTCCTTTGAAATTTTGTCAGACGCACAAACGGCCGGGATTCTGGAATCCATAAGTAGTCCGTCTCAAAATCAGGATGCCGTAGTTCTGGAAAAAGCACCCAAAATAGCGGTTTATTCCCCTAAAGAAAATCCGCCTTGGGATGATGCGGTTACTATGGTTTTGACCTATGCGGAAATTCCTTATGAAACCATTTATGATGAGGAAGTTATAGAAGATAAATTGGTCTTGTTTGATTGGTTGCACCTCCATCATGAGGATTTTACCGGGCAATATGGGAAGTTCTATGGAGCATACAGAGCTGCACCTTGGTATATAGAAAGTAAAACAAAATCGGAGGCGTTGGCGGCTCAGCTAGGATTTGATAAGGTTTCGGATGCAAAAAAGGCAGTAGCCAACAAAATACGGAATTATGTTATAGGAGGCGGTTTTATGTTCGCCATGTGTTCAGCTACGGATAGTTTTGATATTGCGCTATCTGCAGAGGGTGTAGATATTTGTGAACCGATGTTTGATGGAGATCCATCGGATGCTAATTACCAAAGTAGGCTGGATTATTCCAGAACCTTTGCCTTCACTAATTTTACCTTAGAGCGGAACCCGATGCGGTATGAGTTTTCCTCTATTGACATGACTGACAAGCGAAATAATGTACTCAAAGAAAGAGATTATTTTTCTTTGATGGACTTTTCAGCCAAATGGGACCCAATTCCTACAATGTTATGTCAAAACCATACAGCATTGGTAAAGGGTTTTATGGGACAGACTACAGCATTCACCAGCACTGAAATAAAACCTACCGTTCTTATATTAGGAGAGAATAAAATCAATGGAGAAGCCCGGTATATTCACGGTATTAAAGGAAAAGGATTCTTTACCTTCTATGGTGGGCACGATCCTGAAGATTATCAGCATAGGGTAGGAGACCCTAAAACTGAACTGGAACTGCACCCCAATTCTCCCGGGTATAGATTAATCCTGAATAACGTCCTTTTTCCGGCAGCGCAAAAAAAGAAGCAAAAAACGTAAAACTGAGAACTTTATCTCCGATTTGGTCATGTGACGCATTAGAAGTTTAAATTTTTACCCACCCCTAACCCTTCCCAAGAGGGGAACCTTATTGTTTTCCCATTTTAACTTTTTCCTACAACAACGAAATGCCTTTACTTGTTTTATCTACATGGCCAGTATCCGTGTACAGGTCTGGAAATAGATAGGTCTGAAAAAAGCATAATGATACTTTTTAAAAACTAAGCCGGCTCCCCTCTTGGGTGGGTGGGGTGTGTCTTTCCTATAGTATTAACCAGCCTTTAAAATTTCGCTTTCTGGAACCGGACTTATTTTTTTCAATAAAGTACTTTGAACCTATTCCAAAAGATTGTTTGCTATATGGCTAGGTTTAATTTTACTTTTAAAAGATATAAAGAATTCTCATTTAAGAATGGGCTTAATTCACCAATCGTTCTAAAATTCGTTCTACACCCAGATTATCGTTACTTTCTGTGGTATAATTTGCTGCTTTTAGCACATTAGGATGGGCATTTTCCATAGCAAAACTATAATGAGCTAAGGCTAGCATCTCCAAATCATTATTATAATCCCCGAAGACCATAGTTTCTTCCGGCTGTATTCCATGAAGCTCTTGTATTTTTTGGAGTGCAAAACCTTTATGAGCATTTACATCAGAAATATCCATCCAGTTTTCACCTGAAATCTTGACTTTTAATTCTTTTTCAAAATGCCGTACCGGTGGATACAGGAATTTTTCAGAACTATCAAAGTGATAGGTGGCTATTTTAACAATTTCCCCGTCAAAGTCGGACAAGGCATCCAAAATATTAAACTCAGTGTAATACTCCCGTAATTTGGCAACAAACTCGGTTGACTTATTGGTTACATAAGCATTGTATTTACTACAGAGCACAGGGTATGCTCCTTCAATAGTATCGAGTATACCCAATATTTTTTGAATATGTTTGGGATTTAGGGGAGTAGATAAAAGCTCTTTTTCCCTATGCATTGCAAAACCACCGTTTTCTGCAATGATGATGATATCATCTTTAATGGGGCGTAGTTTGTCAACAATACTATTATACTGTCGGCCACTGGCAGCAACAAATAAAATATTCTTCTTCTTTAACGCTTGAAATAGCTGGAAAAAAAATGGACTCACTTCATGCTTAGAGTTCAGCAAGGTGCCATCCATATCAGTAACCACCATTTTAATTTTTGATAAATCCATGTATTTTTTGAATAAGGTCAAAGATATTTGATATCACTTAGATTTATGGGCTAGTTAGGTAAAGTTTATATTAATTTAGTTTTTCAATCGGTATAGTTCCCTTTTACAAAGCGAAAATGGTTTACTTTTAAAAATGCAAATCTATCAAAAGGAAATACAGCTACCGGGTCATGGTAGGGGTTTTCACATCATAACTTCTCAGGTACTGCATGCCGTCCCGGAAATTAGAGCAATTCGCACCGGCATGTTACAGGTTTTTATAAAGCATACTTCTGCCAGTTTAACCATTAATGAAAATGCAGATCCTACCGTAAGAATAGATTTTGAAAGCCATATGAATAGAATGGTTCCGGAAAACCAACCCTATTATTTGCATACAATAGAAGGCCCGGATGATGCTACCTCTCATATTAAAGCATCTATATTGGGAACCTCGGTGCAAATACCTATAACAAATGGACGACTTAATTTAGGAGTTTGGCAGGGTATTTACTTATGCGAGCATAGAGATGCCAAACAGGACCGGAAATTGGTTATTACGGCTTTTGGGATTTAGCCTGAAATATATTTATGAAGTGCATAAGCAAATAAACCCATAGTTAGCCACAATAAATCATTTCGGTCCTAATAAAAAAGTCCGATTTCATTGAAATCGGACTTTAAGAGTGAGATGTGTTTGTGAATCTATTTTACTTTCGCAACAATGGCTTTAAAGGCCTCCGGATGGTTCATGGCTAAATCAGCTAAAACCTTACGGTTTAGGTCAATATTACTGGCTTTTACCTTTCCCATAAACTGAGAATAAGAAAGGCCATGTAATCTAGCTCCGGCGTTGATACGGGTAATCCACAAAGAACGGAAATTTCTTTTATTTGTTTTACGGTCTCTATAAGCATATAACATTGCCTTTTCTACCGCATTTTTGGCAACTGTCCAAACATTTTTGCGTCTACCAAAGAAACCTTTGGCTTGCTTCATTACTTTTTTTCTTCGTGCTCTTGAAGCAACTGAATTTACTGATCTTGGCATAAATTTTTAATTTTTTTTTGTAGTAGGCGGTCGATAGTCGACACTTTATATTTCTTAAATCGTTAATCTACAATCGTAAATCTTTAATTAAGTTGGCCTGACTCCAAGGTTAATACTAATTACCTTAACAAGCGATTATTTTAATCGCAATTGTTCTTTAACACTATTTATATCCGACTTGTGAACAAGGGTGGAATGTGTTAGTTTTAGCTTACGCTTATTAGACTTCTTCGTTAGAATGTGACTCTTAAAAGCGTGCTTTCTTTTAATTTTACCAGAACCGGTCAGCGTAAAACGCTTTTTGGCACTGGATTTCGTTTTCATTTTAGGCATTTTTCCTATTTATTATTTATCTCACTCACTATCTTTCTTCGTCTCCATAAAATGGAACAACGTAGTAACTTTTTAAGCTAAAACTTATTTTTTTCCTTTAGGTGTAATAAACATGGTCATCCGTTTTCCTTCCAGTTTGGGCATTTGCTCTACCTTGCCCAATTCTTCTAATTCCTGAGCCAACTTTAATAACAAAATTTCACCCTGATCCTTATATACTATGGAACGACCCTTAAAAAAAACATATGCTTTCAATTTGGCACCGTCCTTTAAAAACTTTTCTGCGTGCTTCTTTTTAAACTCATAATCATGGTCATCGGTTTGTGGTCCAAACCGAATCTCCTTTACAATAACCTTTGTGGCTTTTGCCTTAATAACTTTCTCACGCTTTTTTTGCTCGTAAAGAAACTTTTTATAATCCGTTATTTTACATACCGGCGGATCTGCGTTTGGAGAAATCTCTACCAAATCCAGTTCCAGTTCTTCTGCTTTTGTTATGGCATCTCTAAATGAATAGATGCCCACCTCAACGTTATCACCTACAAGCCTTACTTGAGGCGCAATAATTTTTTCATTGATATTGTGGGGATTTTTATTTTCCCTCCTCGGTTGAGGTTTAAATCTTTTTCGTATTGCTATGGCCTTATTTTTTAGTTAAACATATTTTTAAAACGACTTTAAGGTACTGTTTATTTCGTTAGTAACCAAGTCGGTAAAATCCTTTATAGATAATGCACCTAAATCTGCCCCGCCGTGTTTTCTAATAGAAATGGTATTTTCCATTTCTTCAGTTTCCCCTACGATTAACATATAGGGAATCTTGTTTATTTCAGCCTCGCGAATTTTTCTGCCTACCGTTTCGTTTCTCTTATCAATGAGGGCGCGAATTTCGTTATTTTCTAGGGAATTCAAAACTTTTTCGGCATATTTTTCATGTTTCTCACTAACGGGCAAAATAATAGCTTGCTCAGGAGTTAACCACAAAGGGAAATTCCCACCGGTATGTTCCAGTAAAAGGGCAATAAAACGTTCCATACTTCCAAAGGGTGCCCTATGAATCATTACCGGACGGTGAAGCTCATTATCACTTCCTTTATAGGTTAAATCAAAGCGTTCCGGAAGATTATAATCTACTTGGATAGTTCCTAACTGCCAGTTTCTACCCAGAGCGTCTTTAACCATAAAATCTAGCTTTGGGCCATAAAATGCTGCTTCTCCTGCAACAATTTTATAATCCAACCCTTTTTCTTTGGCAGCATTGATTATAGCATTTTCTGCCTTTTCCCAGTTCGTTACAGAACCAATGTATTTTTCAGGTTTTTCTAAATCACGTACAGAAACTTGTGCTGTAAAATTTTCAAAGCCCAAAGACCCTAGGACATAGAGAGAAAGATCAATAACATTTTTAAATTCCTGATCCAGTTGTTCCTGGGTACAAAAAATATGGGCGTCATCCTGGGTAAAGCCTCTAACTCTTGTTAATCCATGAAGTTCGCCACTCTGTTCATATCGGTAAACCGTTCCGAATTCCGCGAATCTTTTCGGTAAATCCTTATAACTGAAGGGTTTTGAATTATAAATTTCGCAATGATGCGGACAATTCATAGGCTTCAGTAAAAATTCCTCATCTTCTTTGGGTGTTTTTATCGGCTGAAAGCTGTCTGCGCCATATTTGGCATAGTGCCCGGATGTTACATAAAGCTCCTTTTGACCGATATGAGGGGTAACCACCATTTCATAACCAGCCTTTTTCTGAGCCTTTTTCAAAAATTGTTCCAGACGCTCCCGTAGTGCTGCGCCTTTTGGCAACCATAGGGGTAGCCCTTGCCCCACTTTTTGAGAAAAAGTAAAAAGTTCTAATTCTTTTCCCAACTTTCTATGATCTCTTTTTTTTGCTTCTTCAAGAAGATGAAGATAATCGGTCAGATCTTTTTGTTTAGGAAAGGAAATTCCGTAAACCCGAGTAAGTTGCTTATTTTTTTCGTCACCTCGCCAATAGGCTCCGGCAACACTTAATATTTTTACCGCTTTTATAAAACCGGTATTTGGAATATGTCCGCCTCGACATAAATCTGTGAACGAGTCGTGATCACAAAACGTAATCGTACCGTCTTCAAGATTTTCAATAAGCTCTACTTTGTATAGATTGTCTTGTGATTTGTATAATTGTAAAGCCTCTTCTTTAGTTACAGAGCGCATTTTGTACTCATGCTTACCTCTAGCAATTTCTAGCGCTCTATTTTCTATGTCGGCAAAATCTTTATCAGAGAGTATATTGTTTCCAAGATCTACATCGTAGTAAAAACCATTTTCAATTGCCGGACCAATAGTTAATTTTAAACCAGGGTAGCGTTCCTCCAATACTTGTGCTACCACGTGAGAAGTAGAGTGCCAAAATGCTTTTTTTCCTTCTGTATCATTCCAGGTGAATAAGATAAGGAAACCGTCTTCCGTCAAAGGTGTTACAGTTTCGATTGTATTCCCGTTGAATTTGGCCGAAATTACATTTCTTGCCAAGCCCTCACTAATACTTTTAGCAACGTCCATAGGAGTACTCCCACTGCTATATTTTTTTATGCTTCCGTCTGGTAATGTAATATTAATCATCCTTCTTTTCTGGCAATAAGTTTGCAAAGATAATATCTTGTAATGATGCTGGCAATTTATATCGAATATCATTTTTAAGTGCTTATGGTATTTTCGTTTTGAAGAGGTCCGGAATTGTGTAAATCTAATAGAAAAGAGAAATTTTGTAGTGTGGGGAAATGAATTTTAAATTATTTTTTGATTCAACCCTAAGCTTATCAATGAGTTGCGAAAATGGGATAAAAAAAGGTAAAAAGAAAGTTTAAAAAAAGGTTTTAAATTAAAAAAACGGTTTTATATTTGCACCCGCTTTGAGATATAGAGCTGGAATTATTAAGTTCATTTGACATATTGTAAAGACAGAAAAATAAACGAAAGAGAGGGCCAAGAGATAGTTTTTGAATTAGTTGGGACTAAAAATAA
>JBGTEN010000213.1:0-30139 GCA_041747755.1 Arenibacter sp.
AGTCAGGAAGAGTTTACTGCAGAAATTAGTTTAACAGGAATAGATAACATTGGGCTTATAAGTGAGGTTACCGAAATTATCTCCGATCTTATGCATGTAAATATGCGTAATTTAAATTTTAGTACGGATGGTGGCACCTTCGCCGGAAAAATAACCGTTGTGGTAAAAAATAATTCTATTTTAAAGAAATTGATTGAAAATTTAAAGCGAATTAACGGGATTGACAAAGTAACAAGAATTTAAATTTAAACTGTACATTTGCACAATAACGCAGTAAAGTTGTAATGGGCACCGACAAAAATCAGGAAATTGTAAAAAATGTATTTACAAACTTTTTAGAGGGAACCGGGCACCGTAAAACTCCTGAGCGCTACGCCATACTTCAAGAAATCTACCAGAGCGAAGAACATTTTGATATAGAATCACTCTATATCAACATGAAAAATAAAAACTACAGGGTAAGTCGCGCTACATTGTATAATACCATTGAACTTCTCTTGGAATGTAAGTTGGTTAGAAAACATCAATTCGGAAAAAATCAAGCCCAATACGAAAAATCATATTTCGACAGACAACATGATCATGTTATTCTTACCGATACGGGTGAGGTCATTGAATTTTGCGATCCACGTATACAGACAATAAAAAAAACTATTGAAGAGATTTTTGATATAAAAATTAATAATCATTCGCTGTATTTTTACGGCACCAAAAACAAAGAGGCAGAACCAACAACAAATCAATTAGAATAGAATGACAGTAGATTTACTACTAGGATTACAATGGGGAGACGAGGGAAAAGGGAAAATCGTTGATGTATTAACACAGAATTTTGACATAATTGCGCGTTTCCAAGGAGGACCTAATGCAGGACATACACTTGAATTTGATGGCATAAAGCATGTCTTACACACCATCCCTTCTGGGATTTTTCACCCAAATGCTGTAAATATTGTAGGCAATGGTGTAGTTATAGACCCCATTATTTTTAAAAAGGAATTAGATAACTTACAGAAATTTAAACTAGATATTAAGACCAAGCTTCTTATTTCTCGTAAAGCCCATCTTATTCTCCCAACGCATCGTTTACTTGATGCAGCCTCCGAAGCTTCAAAGGGTAAGGCCAAAATAGGTTCTACTTTAAAAGGTATAGGTCCGGCTTATATGGATAAAACAGGCCGAAATGGAATGCGGGTAGGTGATCTTGAATTTGTAGATTGGAAAGAAAAATACCGTGCATTAGCCAATAAGCACGAAGCCATGATTAATTTTTACGATGTAGATATTGAGTATGATTTGGCAGATTTAGAAGTAGAGTTTTATAAAGCCGTTGAAGAGCTAAAAAAGCTAACCTTTATAGACAGTGAGGAATATCTTTTTAAAGCTCAGAAAGAAGGTAAAAGAATATTAGCAGAGGGCGCACAGGGATCCATGTTAGATATTGATTTTGGCACCTATCCTTATGTAACCTCGTCCAACACTACAGCAGCCGGGGCTTGTACGGGTCTTGGTATTGCTCCTAATAAAATTGGTAAGGTTTTGGGAATATTTAAAGCATACTCAACACGAGTTGGAAGTGGACCTTTCCCTACAGAGCTCTTTGATGAAGATGGGGCAACCATGGGCAGGGTAGGAAATGAATTTGGGTCCACCACAGGTAGACCAAGACGTTGCGGCTGGTTGGATTTAGTTGCTTTAAAATACGCCGTTCAAATTAATGGAGTAACGGAACTGATAATGATGAAAGCAGATGTTTTGAGTGGTTTTGAAAAAATTAAAGTGTGTACGGCTTACAATTACAAAGGTTCAGAAATAACGCACCTTCCCTATAATATTGAGCAAGAAAATGTCAGCCCTATTTACACTGAAATGAGTGGATGGGCACAGGACCTTACGGCGATTACAAACTCAGGAAATATCCCTGAAAATTTAAATGTATATATAAAATTTCTCGAAAAGGAATTGGAAGTACCTATTACTATAGTCTCAGTAGGTCCGGATAGAACACAAACAATTCATAGGTAACAAAACATAGATAATTCACAAAATACCTACTTGCTCCTTGCAGGTAGGTATTTATGATTAAGGTAAATCCTAAAACTCTCCTAAAGCAGTTTGTACTACCCTAAAAAATCCTAATTTTAGCAAAAAATTTTTCGTTGCAAAAGTTAATACTACTAATTGTTTCATTATTTCTATACAGTATTTGTCAGGCTCAAGTAACAGTAGAGTCTAAACAGATAAATATTGTTTATGGTGCTAATTTCACCAAGGACGAGGTGCAGTTTCCGGGAGCATCTATCTTTAGTAAAGATGACAGACAAGTACAGTTTGAACATCAGGGTGCAGATCTTTGGTGTGATATTGCCATCTACTATCAAAAGGAAAACAAACTAAAAGCATTAGGAAATATTAGGTTGCAACAAGGAGATTCTGTTCAAATGACCAGTGGAAAAATAGATTATGACGGTAACATTAGACTAGCCAAAGCTTGGGAAAGTGTGGTACTTCAAAATACAGATATGACCTTAAAAACGGATACTTTGTATTTTGACCGTGAAAAACAGGAGTCGTACTACAATAGCTTTGGTACTGTAGTAGATTCTGCCAATACGCTTACCAGTGAAATTGGAAGATACTATATGGTTCCAAAAAAATATCAGTTTTTAGATAACGTTCATATTGAGAATCCGGATTATAAAATGGACTCGGAACAATTAGACTATTACACCACATCCAAGAATGCATATATGTATGGTCCGTCTACTATTACAGGAGAAACCTATAAAATGTATTGCGAACGCGGATTTTACGATACCAAAATTGAAAGTGGCTACGGCATCAAAAATACAAGAATCGATTACAACAATAGAATAATACAAGGAGACAGTGTGTACTTTGATAAAAAAACCGAATTTGCCTCCGCTACCAACAACATTAAGGTAACAGACACTATCAATAACGGTATCATAAGAGCCCATTATGCCGAGGTTTTTAAGGCAAAAGATTCGGTGTTTGCCACTAAAAGAGCGGTCTCTATTAGTTTAGTGGAAAAGGACTCCTTATATGTTCACGGTGATACCTTAATGATAACCGGAAAGCCGGAGGAGCGAATATTAAGAGCATTTCGTAACGCTAAGTTTTATAAAACAGATTTAAGTGGCAAATGCGATTCCATACATTCGGGTCAGAAAACTGGAATTACCCAACTAATTAGAAATCCTGTTTTATGGAACGGGGAAAATCAAATGACCGGGGATAGTATCCATCTTTTATCCAACGTAGAAACAGAAAAATTAGATTCTCTTAAGGTTTTAAATAATGCCTTTATCATCTCATTGGACAGTATTAGTATGAATGGTTATAACCAGGCAAAAGGAAAAGACTTATTCGGGAAATTTTTTGATAATGAGCTGAAAATAATTCACCTTATTAAAAATACAGAGGTCATCTATTATCTCTATAATGACGACGATAAACTCATAGGGATTGATAAGACTATTTGCAGTGCCATAGAAATGGAGTTGGAAAATAATGAAATTGAAAGTATTAAATTCATTACAGATCCTGATGGGGATATTTTTCCGGAAAAAGAGCTACCGGAAAATAGCAGATTATTGAAAGGTTTTGTTTGGCGAGGAGAAGAACGTTTGCTCGCTAAGGATGATATCTTTGACGAGGACGATAACAACATTGAATTAGTGACTATTAGGGGCATAGAAAACCCAATTGATATTGATGCTGAAGAGGAGGAACGGAGCAAAAACCAAGGAGATCCTGTAAATATAAATAGTTCAAAACAACTAATCCAGCCCATACCGCCGAAAACCTCCAGTCCACAAAACAAAACTGAGGTCAAACAGATTAACTGATGACTAGTATAGAAACCGACTTTTTAACATATCAAGCTCAAACAACTGGTCATCCTTTAGCGATGAACGTTTCTCATGCCATAGGGAGTTATATTTATGATGTTGAGGGTAATTCACATCTAGATTTTGTTGCAGGAGTATCCGTTTGTAGTTTGGGACATTGTCACCCCAAAGTTACCAAGGCAATTAAAAAGCAGGTTGAAAAATACATGCATGTAATGGTATATGGTGAATACATTCAAGAACCTGCAGTAGAATATAGTAAATTACTGGCTTCATTACTTCCTGCCCCATTAGAAACTACCTATTTGGTTAATAGCGGTACCGAAGCGATAGAAGGCGCTTTAAAACTTGCTAGAAGAGCCACCGGAAGAACACAAATTGTCGCAGCACAGTACGCCTATCATGGCAATACAATGGGTAGCCTAAGCGTAATGGGGTATGAAGAGCGTAAAGGTGCTTTTAGACCCTTGGTTCCGGACGTTAGCTTTATACATTTTAATCTGGAAAGCGATTTAGAAAAAATTACGAATAAAACAGCAGCAGTACTTCTGGAGACCATTCAGGGTGGTGCAGGTTTTATATTACCTGATAATAAATATTTAAAGAAGGTTAGAGAACGCTGTACAGAAGTAGGTGCACTTTTAATTCTAGATGAAATACAACCCGGGTTCGGGCGTACCGGAAAACTATTTGCCTTTCAACATTTTAATTGTATTCCGGACATTTTAGTAATGGGAAAGGGAATGGCTTCCGGACTTCCGGTTGGAGCCTTTACAGCTTCGAAGAATATAATGAAAACGCTCCAGGTTAGTCCTAAATTAGGCCATATAACTACTTTTGGAGGAAACCCTGTTGTAGCAGCAGCTTGCCTTGCCACCTTAAAAGAAATCACAAAAAGAAATCTTATTCCAGACACCTTAAAGAAAGAAAAACTATTTCGAAAATTATTAAAGCACCAAAGTATTTGTGAGATTCGTGGGAAAGGCTTAATGTTGGCCTTAATTATGAAAAATGAGGATACTGCTAACCAACTTGTGCTTAGCTGCGCTAAAAATGGATTAGTCCTTTTTTGGTTGTTATTTGAGTCCAAAGCAGTTAGAATATCTCCACCATTGACCATTTCTAAAAAAGAAATAAAAAAAGGTTGTCAGATTATTATAGAAGTGCTAGATACTCTGGAACAATAATTTGTTAACTAATTTGTTAATAATATAGACTAAAATAAGAAATTAAACCAGTATCAAAAGACTATTTTTAATTTCAAAGTTTAATAAAAACCGTACCTATGGCGTTAGATACTAACGAAGAACCAAATGAACCCATAGTAAAGTTTGAATCCATGTTAAAGACAGATGATGTCTATTTTTTTGACGCGGAAGATTTTGAGGATATAATTCACCATTACCTCAACAATGGTAAAATATCCTTAGCCAAAAAAGCCATTAAAATAAGCCTGCAACAACATCCAAATGCCATAGAATTAAAGCTATTAGATGTTGAAGTTCTTGTCTTTGAAAATAATTTTGATCTGGCAGAAAAAATGTTGGATACCTTGCAGTTATTAGACAGCAGCAATGAGGAAATCTATATTCAACGCGCCAATATTTATTCCAAAAAAGACAACCATGAGGCAGCAATTTCGCTCTTAAAAAGAGCATTGGAATTGAGTGATGACGGTTTTGACATCCACTCTCTCTTGGGTATGGAATATCTTTTTTTAGATAATTTTGAAAAGGCTAAGGAGAACTTTATGAAGTGCTTGGAGTATGATGAACAAGACTATTCTTCTCTTTACAACGTAATATACTGTTTTGAGTTTCTAGAAGATTATGATGGTGCCATCTATTATCTCAATGATTATCTTGAAAAAAATCCTTACTGCGAAGTGGCCTGGCACCAGCTTGGGAAAATGTACTTTTCCAAAAAAATGTATCAAGAGGCTCTTGCAGCTTTTGATTTTGCTATAATTTCAGACGACACCTTTATTGGGGCTTATTTCGAAAAAGGAAAAGTTTTAGAAAAGTTAGGCAAATATAATGAAGCTATTGAAAATTACGAGACAACCATAAATCTGGAAGATCCAACATCTCATGCCTATTTGCGTATAGCAAAATGCCATGAAAAATTACGAAATGAGGATTTGGCCAAGTATTATTACTACCAAACCGTCCATGAGGATCCACTTTTGGATAAAGGATGGTTAGCCATTACAGATTTTTACTATCGAAAGGAGAATTATAAAAAGGCCCTCTATTATATCAATAAGGCCATAAATATTGATGGTGAAAACCCACTTTATTGGAAAAAAGCAGGCAGAATACATTTTGCTTTGAAAAATTATGACGAAGCAGACTACGCCTATAAACAGTCTGTGGATTTAGGTAATTATGATTTTGATCTTTGGTTCTATTGGGCAGATGTTGCCGTACAAAATAAAGATGTAGAAGGGGCTATCCAAATTCTGATTCAAGGCAATGAATTTTATCCAGACAGAGCTGAGATGCAATACAAAATGGCCGGACTGTATTTGTATATAAATGATTTGGTTAGAGCTCAATATCGCCTCATTAATGCACTTAAAATAAATCCTGATAAGCTTTATATTTTTGAAGAGGAGTTTCCTCAATTCTGTGAGACCAAATGGGCTAAAAACATAATTTCAGATATCAAAAAAGCTTCTAGATAAAAAAACTACTTTTGTTTTTTATCTATCTATGACAAAAAGAAATTTTTTAGGATATCTACTTATCTCTTTCAAAGGAATGGCTATGGGTGCAGCAGATGTTGTCCCCGGAGTTTCCGGAGGAACCATTGCATTTATATCAGGAATTTATGAAGAGCTTATCACAAGCATCAATAGTATAAATGCTTCATTACTTCAAACCCTGCGAAAAGATGGCTTTAAGATTTTTTGGAGGGAACTAAATGGCAATTTCCTGGTAGCCCTTTTTACTGGAATTTTTATTAGCTTATTTTCATTAGCAGCACTGGTTAGCTGGTTATTGGAAAACCAACCTATTTTGCTTTGGTCTTTCTTTTTTGGATTAGTTTTGGCAAGTGTCTTCTTTGTAGGTAAAGCCATTGAAAAATGGAAACTGGGTACTATTCTTGCCTTTGTTACTGGGACGATAATTGCATATTTTATTACCCAATTGCCTCCAAACGAAAATATTACAAGTTTGCCCTTTCTCTTTTTATCAGGAGCCGTAGCCGTTTGTGCAATGATTTTACCGGGAATATCCGGAGCCTTTATTTTAGTGCTCATGGGGTCTTATAAGCCTATATTAGACGCTGTTCATGAAAGAGATTTTAAAATTGTTGCTGTTGTTGCGCTGGGGGCAATTGTTGGGCTCTTAAGTTTTGCCAAGCTATTAAAATGGATGTTTAGTAATTACAAAAATGTGACTCTTGCGCTTTTAACAGGTTTTATTCTAGGCTCTTTAGGTAAAATTTGGCCATGGAAAAAAGTATTACAAACCCGGGTCTTTGGAGATAAAATAATCCCACTTAAAGAATTAAATATTTCTCCCTTTGCCATGGAGGGAGATAATCAAATAATAGCAGCTGTAATCCTAGCTATTTTTGGTTTTTCCCTTATTTTTATTCTGGAAAAATTAGCCTCAAAAAAACAATAAGCTTTCCCATGACAACTTCAAGAACTTTTACAGATAAAGTGTTTCTTGTAATAAAGGGACTTTGCATGGGTGCAGCCAATAAGGTACCCGGCATTTCAGGAGGTATTGTTGCCTTTGTTGGAGGCTTTTATGAAGAGTTTATTTACTCTCTGCAGAAAATAAACTTAAAGTCGTTCAAGCTATTAATTAATGGTAGATTCAAAAGTTTCTATCGTTATGTAAATGGGCAGTTCTTATCCCTGCTAATAGCAGGGATGCTAACCAGCTACTTTAGTATATCTAAAATTTTGGACTATTTTTTGGACACGAAAGAATTGTTTGTGTGGGCGGCATTTTTTGGGATGATTCTCGGGTCTATCTATTTTATTGCCAAAGATTTTAATCGGTGGAATAACAAGACCATAACAGCAGGTATTCTTGGATTGCTTATAGGGGTTTCTATTAGTTTTTTAAGCCCGGCTAAGGAAAATGACAACCTTATTTTTATATTTTTATGCGGAATGATCAGCGTTTCTGGTATGACATTACCTGGTCTTTCAGGGTCATTTATTCTTATTTTATTAGGAAATTATGTATTGCTCTTGGTAGATTCAGTAAATGCCCTTTATGACACCTTCGGTGAAGTTTTTAGAGGAGATTTTAGTTTTATTCAAAATGAAAAAAGAGTACATATTTTGAAAATACTAGCGGTATTTACCTCAGGTTCTGCCGTTGGTTTAGTATCATTATCCCATTTGCTAAGCTTTGTGCTTAAGCGCTTTCAACATATTACAACAGCAGTGATAATTGGGTTTATTACAGGTTCTTTAGGTGTGGTTTGGCCATGGAAAAAAACCATTTACAAGACCGATTTGGATGGAAACTTGTTTTTAGACTCAAATGGTGATGAGATTATTGTTAATTATGAGCGATACCTTCCTAGTCTTAAAATTATGGATTCGTGGTGGGCAATTCTGTTTATCTGTTTTGGTGTAAGTATATTATTAGGATTAGAATGGTATGAAAAGAAAAGAAAACATGTTAAATAGATACGGTCTCATCGGAAAAAATATTTCTTATTCTTTTTCAAAAGGTTATTTTACTAAAAAGTTTTTAGATTCAAATCTTCTAGATTGTTCTTATGATAATTTTGATTTGCAAAATATTGAACAGTTTACAAAACTCCTACAAGAAACGAAAAATCTAAAGGGAATAAATGTCACTATCCCTTATAAAGAAGAGATACTACCATTTTTAACCGAATTAGATGAAGAAGCCAAGCGGATAGGTGCTGTTAATACGATTAAATTTAGCAATAATGGCTTAAAAGGATATAATACAGATGTTTATGGTTTTAAAAAATCCTTAGTTCCTCTATTAAAAGAACATCATAATAAGGCCCTTATCCTTGGTACAGGAGGAGCCTCCAAGGCGGTGGCCTATGTGTTTGGGCAATTGGGAATACCCTATTTGTTTGTTTCCAGAGTTCCTAAAGAAAATCAAATTTCCTATCAAGCTCTTACCAAAAGTATGCTAGAAAAGTATACTATAATTGTAAATTGTACCCCGCTGGGCACCTATCCGAATATAGAGGTTAAACCAGAAATTCCTTATCACTTTATTAACAACAGCCATTTATTGTACGACCTTATTTACAATCCTGAAAAAACTGCCTTTCTAAAAAACGGAGAAGAACAAGGAGCAACTATAGTTAATGGGCTGGAAATGCTTAAGCTACAGGCCGAGAAAGCTTGGACTATTTGGAATTCCTAGCAACAAAAATAAGATTGCATTCTAACTTCATTTACTTCCAAGTTATTGCAACCTTCCAAACCCAAAAGAAGTTTCATTACCTTTGTAAAGAGCATAGTTGTTAGTACCTTAGATAATGGTCCATACAGCTTTAGAAAAATAGTAAAAATGTTGGAAGAAAAAGACGAGAACCTACATGAAAATGTGGCAGAAGACAAAAATTCAGGAACTACTGACATCAATATAGAGTCAGAGAAAAGCACTGAAATGGTAACTGAAGAGCACCTTAAAAAGGTGCCTAAGGAAATTTTAGCGGAAAAAGAAGAGGGTATTGAAAAAGAGAGTACTGCTTTAACCCAAGATGAGTCTGATACTGAAGCTATTTCAGAAATCAAGGACATTGATAACCAAAGTATTCAGGTAGTTCCTGAGGTAGAAAATACCATGACCCCTGAACCCGTTTCTTCTCATAAAGAAGACGTCTTGGAAGAAATTGAAGATTCAAACGCGGAAGATGCTGAAGACGACGATAACCAACAACGTCATCGAATCCCTATGCTGGATTATCATGCTCTTTCACTTGAAAATTTAGTGGGGGAACTACAGCGTTTAGTAAGGAATGAGAAGGTACAAGCCATTAAAAAACATGTAGATAGCATAAAACAGGAATTTGATCTGAAATTTCAAGATTTTATAGATCAAAAGAAAGATGAATTTGTTACTAATGGGGGTAATGAAATAGATTTTAGATATAATTCTACGGCTAAAAGACAATTTAACGAAGTATACACGGAATACCGTGAAAAACGCAACCAGTATTACAAAAGTTTAGAGCAAACTCTAAAGGCAAATTTGGCCAAAAGATTAGAAATTATTGAAGATTTAAAAGGCTTGGTATCTATTGAAGAAGATATAAACACCACTTATAAAAATTTTAAGGATATTCAGGAAAGATGGCGTACCGCAGGACCAATTCCCAGAACGAATTACAATGATGTTTGGCGTACCTACCACCACCATATAGAGATTTTTTATGATTTTCTACACCTTAACAGAGAATTGCGGGATTTAGATTTTAAGCACAATCTAGAGGAGAAGGAGAAAATTGTGGTCAGAGCTGAGGCCTTGATACTTGAAGAAGACTTATCAAAGGCTTTTCAAGAACTACAAACCCTTCATAAAATTTGGAAAGAAGACATTGGTCCGGTAGATAAAGAGCACCGGGACAAAATATGGGATCGTTTTAGTAATGCCACGAAGGCATTACATCTGAGAAGGCAAGAGCATTCCAAAGAACTGGATAAAGTATTTGAAAAGAATCTTGAAAAGAAAAATGAGATTATTAAAGAAATACAATCTATTGCTTCAAATGTTGCCTCCAATCACAAGGTGCTACAGCAGCAAATTAAAGAAATAGAAGTACTACGCGAAACTTTCTTTAAGGCCGGTAAAGTGCCTCAAAAAGTAAATGAACAGACTTGGGCTAATTTTAAAAATGCCTTGAGAAGTTTCAACCATATAAAAAATTCCTTTTATAAAAATCTTAAAAGGGATCAACAGGAAAATCTTGAAAAAAAACAAGAGCTCTTAAAATTAGCTCAATCCCTGAAAGACAGTGAAGTTGTGGATAAAACCACTGCGGAAATGAAGCGTATTCAGAGTGAATGGAAAAAAATTGGTCATGTTCCACGAAATTATTCAGACAAAATTTGGAATGAATTTAAGAATGCCTGTAACCATTACTTTAATAGAATAAATGCTGTAAAAAACGAATCACAAAAAGAAGAGATTCAGAATTTAGCACTTAAAAACGCTTGTTTAGAAAAACTAAAAGCTTTTCAATTGAGCGGAGACAAGAAAAAAGATATTGCTTTCTTAAAACTTCTTATAGATGAATGGAAGTCCTTTGGTAGGGTACCGTTCAATCAAAAAAATATCAATGCGAAATTTGATAGAATTTTGGATGCCTTGTTTAAAAAGCTAAATGTTTCCCTACAAGAATCAGAACTACTAAAATATGGAAACAAGATACAGCAACTAGTAGAGGAAGAGAATGCAACTTCTATAGCAAATGAGCGTACTTTTATTAGAAGAAAGATTGATGAAAGCAAAACCGAAATCCGACAGTTAGAGAATAATCTTCAATTTTTCTCCAATGCCTCCGCTGACAACCCAATTGTAAAAGAGGTTATTAAAAACATTGAGGGACATAAAGATGCTCTTGCCACATGGAAGGCTAAGTTAAAAAAACTGAACATCCTTGAAAATTCCTTAAGTCGAGAAAATGAAATTGCTGAGGGTGAGGAAGAAGATACTGATAATCAATAGCTTTAATCTTATAAAGATAAATTTCTAAAGTAAAAAATCCGGGAACAACCCCGGATTTTACGCACTAAATACTACTAAGATATTAGGTTTAACGCAAACGATCAACAGATTTTACGAGATCCTCATCCTTCTTTATAGCTCTGTTGGCCAGAACTAAAAAAACGATAGAAAATACAGGAATCAACATCCCAATACCCTTCTCAGAAATGGTTATTTCTCCGGATATGTTTAGCGATCGGTAAACGAAAAATCCTAGTAAAAAAAGGTTTACTATGAGGTTTAATCTGTTAACCACAAACTGATTTTTTCTATTTTTAAACATTAAAATGGCCATAAGTGCCAATATACCACCGAAATAAAAAACTACTGAAATAAAAACTTCATTTTTAGCGAAAATCTCATTTCCTCCGGCATCATACCAAAGGTTTAACCAAAAGGGCAAAACGCCTTCAAGCAATATAATTACCAACAAATAAAAGGTCTGAATTCTTTGAATCATGATTTTAAGCAGGACTAAAAGTACAAAAATAGCTGTCTTTTAAAAATTATCGTTTAAATATTGAAAATAATTTGTAATATTGTTGCGTTATTAGTTATAACACTTACCAAATGGGGAATCTTTCCCGAGTAACACTCAAGTAAGAATACACTTCTAATTTACGAGACAAGTATAATTTATACAAAACTTAATGTTTGAGATTTCAGATTTAAAATTAAAAAAGCTTCCTGAGCTTCAGGACATTGCTGAAAAACTAAATGTGCCAAAGTACAAGACCGCAAAAAAAATGGACTTGGTCTATCAAATTCTAGATTTTCAGGCCGCTACTCCAAAAGCACTGGAAAGCAAAATCGCACCTGTTCAAGAAAAGATCAAGGAAAAAGCCAAAAGGTCGCGAATTGCTCCGGAAAGGAGTGGTGAGCAAAGACAAATGGAACGTAGCCAACCCGTTGATTCTGGTAATGAAAGACCTGCTATCATCGAAACTGCCTTAGAAAATAAACCCATTATTGAAATTAAAGGAATAGAGGAGCAGCCCAAAGTTGAGACAAACAATATCCCAAGAGTTCAAAAGGATTTTATAAAGAATCCTGCGCAGCATAAAAATCCAAATCAGAAAAAACCCTTACACCATCAAAAGGTGAATGTGGATAAGAACAACAACAATTTTGACAAGGATCTAAAAAACAAATACAAAGAACCCGAATTTGAATTTGACAGTATTATTGAAAGTGAAGGTGTTTTAGATATAATGCAAGATGGTTACGGTTTTTTACGGTCTTCAGATTACAACTACCTTTCTTCTCCGGATGATATTTATGTATCGCAATCGCAAATACGATTATTTGGTTTAAAAACCGGCGATACAGTACTGGGAAATGTTAGACCACCCAAAGAAGGTGAAAAGTATTTTCCGTTAATAAAAGTAATAAAGATTAATGGTCTTGATCCCCAAATAGTAAGAGACAGAGTTTCATTTGAGCATTTAACACCATTGTTTCCCCAAGAAAAATTTAGGCTGGCAGAACGTCAGAGTACTATTTCTACGAGGATAATAGATTTGTTCTCACCAATAGGAAAAGGGCAAAGAGGCATGATTGTAGCCCAACCAAAGACAGGTAAGACCATGCTTTTAAAAGATATTGCAAACGGTATCGCTGCAAACCATCCGGAAGTATATCAGATAATATTATTGATTGATGAGCGACCTGAAGAGGTTACGGACATGCAACGAAACGTTCGAGGAGAAGTTGTTGCTTCTACTTTTGATAAAGAAGCCTCTGAACATGTGCGCATCGCTAATATTGTTCTGGAAAAGGCCAAGCGTTTAGTAGAATGCGGTCATGATGTGGTTATACTCTTAGATTCCATTACCCGTTTGGCGCGAGCCTATAATACCGTACAACCTGCGTCAGGTAAAGTATTAAGTGGCGGTGTGGATGCAAATGCGCTACACAAGCCTAAACGTTTCTTTGGTGCAGCTCGAAATATTGAAAATGGTGGGTCATTATCCATTATTGCAACGGCTCTTACAGAAACCGGCTCTAAAATGGACGAGGTTATTTTTGAAGAGTTTAAAGGAACTGGTAACATGGAGTTACAATTAGATCGAAAAATATCTAATCGTAGAATATTCCCGGCTATTGACCTAACTTCCTCCAGCACTCGTAGAGATGATTTACTCCTAGATGAAAGCACTTTACAACGCATGTGGATACTTCGTAAATATTTGGCCGACATGAACCCTGTGGAGGCCATGGAATTTATTGAACAACGCATAAAACAAACCAAGAATAATGAAGAATTTTTAATGACCATGAACCAATAGGTTCCTATAACCTACATTCTATTAAAAGTCTCGATAGTCAAAATAGCGAGACTTTTTTTATGCCCGTATGTGAACTCATATGATATATAATTTCTCTTAAAATTGATTTATAAAGATTCCAACCATCCGTTATTTCTAACTTTTATACCTGCTCTATTAATTAGTGCTCTCGTGGTTTCTGTGTAAAATCCCAAAAAATCCAAATTTTAAGTGTCACCTATTTGCGAAATGGAAGCTACAATCAAGACTGATTAACCTATAAGATAAACTAAGTTACAATGAACCTATAAACTTAAGCTAATGAAAATTGCTCTTTCCCAAACCAATAAATATATACTTTTAGGTATTTAATGTCAGTAATTTGCAATATATTTATTGTATGAAATTGTAAACTCCCCATAGGCAATTTTAAGCGCAAAAAAAGTATTAACCCTAAATGCTTAAACTGTGACAAAAGCAAAAAATAAATTCTTAAGCATAATCACATGTGTTTTTATTTTCTCTATTACATTTAGTTGTGTAGAACAAACTAAAAAAAGTGATCCCTATTCCTCTTCTGGGGAAGAAGTAAAAGCGCCTGAGCAGATAGTGAGTTTAGAACAGGCAAAAAAGATGTATGATACCTATACGGAACGTAGAGCCCCATTAATTCAAAAATATGAAGATTCCATAAATATGGATCGGTCTAAATTTGATGTTGCCCGTTACACATATTATGACTATAAAACTATTAAGCAATATCTGGCTTATGTGGAACAGGAAGCGGCCTTGGCAGGAGTTGAAATCTCTACTTTGCGTTTCTATTTCTCAAATTATCCGGATGAACCTACTTTTGAAGATGGCAGAAAAGTGATTCATCCACGGCAGAACTCGTTCTTTATCCTCCCAACACTTCAAAAAGATGGTGAAGAATTTGGATTTTACACTGCTGACAGCGATCAAGAAGGACGTAGAAATGCCGTTTTAATTTCGGGACAGCTACAGGAATACGCTGTTTTAGAGATTAATGATAGCGCAGAAGAAAACAAGAAGTCCTATGCAGGATTTGTGCCACTTTCTGCTAGTTTAAATGTAACAGGTACAAATCTTAATTACTTTCAGGGTAAGAAAAGTTTAATTCTTAATGAAGGTAGTTCTGCCCCTCCACCTAATAATTAAATAGTCCTTAAACACTTAAAGATGAATTAATGCATTTTGGGTTTTTGAGTAATTTCCTAGAAAACTCCTTTATGCCTATGTATGGCATCACGCTTTTATTTGCCTTATGGCAATATCCGAAGTATTTTGATACCCCATTAAAGTACTTCCCTGTTTTACTCTTGTACACATTTTTAAATGAACTTCTAGGTAGATTAATTGCTAAGTATGACGATTACAGTGTTATTCTCAGTGAACTATACCATAATAACAATTGGCTCATTTACAATATTTATAATTTTATCTTTTTTGTATACTTTTATTATGTGTTCTGGAATTCTATCACAACCGACAGCTATAAGAAAATTATTTATTTCGGGGGAATTAGCTTTACTATTATGAGCTTGCTAAATCCTTTTTTTCAAAACTTTTTGACTACATCTCAACTCTATGCATATATTATTGGCTCTGTTGTTCTGATTGTTGCCATTATCTTATACATTGAAGAGTACAAAATAAGTTCAAAATATAAATCCATAAAAACCGACCTGCTATTTTGGATTAGTGTTGGCTTATTAATTTTCAATTTGGGCTATACCCCTATTAAAATAATAAGATACCATAATGCAATTAATAATTTGAATGATCTTCCTTTGATTAGAGGAACTCACCTAATGTTGATTCTAATTACATATTGCTTATTTATTATAGGTTTTATAAAAATGCGAAGAGGGCTTCCCAAATAAATATAGATTTGAAGTAAAAAAATTAAAACATAAAAAATGCCTCTCTAAGAAAGGCATTAAAAATATTCTATAACGGGCTGCTTTTTTACAATCCAGATACCTGCTTTGTTAACTTACTTTTAAGATTTGCAGCTTTGTTAGTATGAATAATATTACGCTTTGCCAATCTATCTATCATACTTACCACAGTAGGCAAAAGAGTTTCTGCCGCCTTCTTATCCTCTTCTGTTCGCAATCTTTTTATAGCATTACGTGTTGTTTTATGCTGATATCTGTTGCGCAGACGCACTTCTTCATTCCTTCTTATTCTCTTTAATGCCGATTTGTGATTTGCCATTTCTTTTAAATTTTATTTGGTCTGCACCAGTGTTTTAATCTTAAGTAGCCCGTAGGGGAATCGAACCCCTGTTACCAGGATGAAAACCTGGCGTCCTAACCCCTAGACGAACGGGCCTAATCAAATAAAAAATTACAAACTAAAAATGAATATACTCCACCTCTTAAAATGTATTCTTCTATATTCATTAAACCTTGTAGTCCGTAGGGGAATCGAACCCCTGTTACCAGGATGAAAACCTGGCGTCCTAACCCCTAGACGAACGGACCATTGCTTTGCACAATTGCGGATGCAAAAATACAATTATTTTTTACTATCGCAACACCTATATACTATTTTTTGAGTTCTTTTAATATGCCTTTGCAAACAATACTCTTCCCTTAGAAGGCTTTCCAGTAACCATACAACTTCCAGCCTCTTCTTTTATGTCAAAAGGAATGCACCGAATGGTTGCTTTTGTCTCTTCTTTAATCCGCTCCTCGGTTTCAGCAGTCCCGTCCCAATGCGCCGAAATAAACCCGCCTTTATTCTCTAAAATTGCTTTAAACTCGCTATAAGTATCGGTCTCCGTTATATTTTCTTTTCTAAAATTCAAAGCTTTTTGATACATACTTCGTTGCATGTCTTCCAGCAAAAATTCTATTTTGTCTAGTACTACACTAGCCGGAACCGTCTCTTTTTCTAAAGTGTCCCTGCGAGCTATTTCAAAGGTATCATTTTCTAAATCGCGCTGACCAATAGCCAAGCGAATAGGTATTCCTTTTAACTCGTATTCATTAAATTTAAAGCCTGGTTTATGAGTATCTCTCGCATCATATTTTACTGAAATTCCTTTGGTGCGTAATTCCTTAATCAATGGATTTACCTTTGCGGAAATTTCATCCAATTGATCCAAACCTTTATAAATAGGAACAATAACTACTTGTATTGGTGCCAACTTTGGCGGAATTACCAAGCCGTTATCATCGCTATGAGTCATTACCAAGGCGCCCATAAGCCTTGTTGAAACACCCCAAGAGGTTGCCCAAACGTATTCCTGATTTCCTTCTTTAGTCGCAAATTTTACATCAAAGGCTTTTGCGAAATTTTGACCAAGAAAATGCGATGTTCCTGCCTGTAGCGCTTTTCCATCCTGCATTAAAGCCTCAATACAATAGGTTTCTAAAGCTCCTGCAAATCGCTCACTTGGGGTTTTTGTTCCCTTTATTACGGGTACCCCCATATAGTTCTCAACAAAATCTGCGTAAACATGCATCATTTGTTCAGCTTCCGCAATAGCTTCTTTTTCCGTAGCGTGGGCTGTATGACCTTCCTGCCATAAAAACTCGGACGTTCTTAGAAAAAGACGTGTGCGCATTTCCCATCGAACCACATTCGCCCATTGATTAATCAGTAAAGGTAAATCCCGATAGGATTGAATCCACTTCTTATAGGTATCCCAAATAATAGTTTCTGAGGTTGGTCTTACAATGAGTTCTTCTTCCAATTTTGCTTCGGGATCAACTATAATTCCGGAACCATCTTCCGCATTCTTTAAACGATAATGCGTAACAATTGCGCACTCCTTTGCAAAGCCTTCAACATGACTGGCCTCTTTGCTGAAGTACGATTTAGGTATAAATAATGGAAAATAGGCATTTTCATGACCGGTTTCCTTAAACATTTTATCAAGTTGATATTGCATTTTTTCCCAGATAGCGTAGCCATAAGGTTTTATGACCATACAACCCCTTACACCGGAGTTTTCAGCCAAATCAGCTTTTACGACTAATTCATTATACCACTTGGAATAATCCTCGCTTCTTTTCGTCAAATTTTTACTCATTGCGGGTAGTTTGGCACAAAACTTGTACCTAAGTTAAATGTTTAAATAGTTCGGCAAAACTAACTATTTTTATAATGTACAACAACTAAAATTACAGCTATGATTCAATTCCTGCCCCTCCGTAGAATAACCCTCATTTCATTATCATTTGTTATGGGAATGATACTTTTTTCATGTGGTTCTTACCAGCCTGCATCCTATTATGATAACGATGGTATTTATTCGTCAGAAGTTAGGACAGTGGAAAGATATAGACCCTCTAACGAAAGACCGCAGCAAAGACAACAAAAAAACAATACATACAGTGATTATTTTGGCCAAAAAGCAAATGAATATGAGCAGATTTTGGACAGCGAGGTTTTCACGGACGTGGATAGTTACTATAGTGGTAATGATTCCTTAAGTGTTGCATCCAGAGGGAATTATTTTGATGATTACAATGACTACAATGGAAATGCAGGCTGGGGTGATAATCCTACCAATATTTCTATAAACGTGTATGATGGCATGGGTTTTGGCTGGGCTGATCCTTGGTTATGGGGAGGTGGTCTTGGTTGGGGCGGTGGCTTTGGATGGGGCGGTGGCTTTGGATGGAATAGATGGAACAACTGGGGCTGGGGAGGTCCTTGGGGCTGGAATAACTGGGGCTGGGGAGGTTATGGTATAGGCTGGGGAAGTCCTTGGGGCTGGAACAACTGGGGCTGGGGAGGTGGCTTCGGATGGGGCTGGAATAACTGGGGCTGGGGAGGTATTTATGGAAATTATTATGGAAACAGACAGTTTGCACGCAATGTAGGACGCAGGGGATATTATAATAATAACTCACTTACTGGAACCGGTTTGCGAGGAAGGTCTAATTCAGGTATTTCCACTAGAAACAATTCGGTGGGATACAGAACAAACAGTGGTATTTCAAGTGCTAACAGAGGATCTTTGGCTAACAGATCTTCTACTTCCAATAGGTTTTCTAGCAGCTCAAGAAGTAATGTCAGTGTAGACGCCTTTGAAAGAAACCAGAACTACAGAAATAGTAGATCTACAAGAGCTACCCCAAACTACAGTAATTATAATAGAAGTTATCAAAACAACAGAGCTACAACCGCACCTAACAGCACTTATAATAGAGGTGGTTCAGGCGAAGGAACTTATAGAAGTAGTGCCCCTAGAACCTCAGGATACTCACAACCTGCAGCAAGAAGTGGTGGTAACTATCAGAATTCTGGAAATAACAGCTATAACAGAAGCTCAGGAAATACCGGAGGAAGCTATAGAAGTTCCGGTGGCAGCAGTTACGGCAGGTCCTCTGGAGGTTCTTCTGGAGGTGGAGGTAGAAGTAGCGGTGGTAGCAGCGGCGGAGGAAGAAGTGGTGGCGGAGGAAGAAGTAACTAAATTCCCAAAAAATCAGTTTAAAATAAAATCCTTATTTAGATGAAAAGCTATTTTACTTTCATAGTGCTTATGGCATGCTTAGCAACTAATGCACAAAACATAAATGATGTTCTCCGCTATAGCAGTGAAAATATACAAGGTACTGCCCGTTTTCAGGGGCTAGGAGGAGCGTTTGGTGCATTGGGAGGCGATTTATCTGCCCTTAATGTTAATCCCGCAGGAGCAGCAATTTTTAATAATAGTCAATTTACCTTTTCGGCCTCAAACTTTAATAGAAATAATGATGCCACCTATTTTAACACAGCAACAAATAACAGTTTAAATTCACTGGAAATAAATCAGGTTGGTGGTGTTTTCGTTTTTAATAATACAAATGAAAATTCCCCTTGGCGAAAATTTTCTCTAGCCATAAATTATGACATGGTTCAAAATTTTAATGACAGAATATCCATAAATGGAAGCAGTAATCAAGGTATTGACAATTACTTTTTGAATTTTGCCAATGGTGTGCCGTTTGGCCCATTGCTATTGCAAGACGGAGAGTTTATTGAAGAGGCGTATTTAGATATTGGAGCCAACTTAGGTTTTGTAGACCAGCAGGCTTTCTTGGGATATTTTGGTGGCGTAATAGATCCTTTGTCGAATTCAGATGACAATACACAATATGTGTCCAACGCAAATTATACCAATGTAAATCAGGAATTTTTTCAGAGTACCGCTGGATATAACAGTAAATTTACCGTAAATATGGCATCGCAATATGAAGAAAATATTTTTCTTGGTGCATCTTTAAATTTTCATAGTGTGCTGTATGATAGGTATACACAATTTAGTGAAAGGGGTTATGCCTCCGATTCAGAAATTCAATTTACAAATTTTGACAATCGTTTGAACACCGAAGGATCCGGGTTTTCTTTCAGTCTCGGTGCTATAGCTAAGTTAAGTGATTTGGTTAGGCTCGGTGGAAGTTACCAGTCTCCTACTTGGTACCGGCTTGCAGATAACACCTCGCAACGTATTAACTCAACGCTTGCGGATGATGATATTAATTTTATTGATTTTAATATTGTTAACTTGTTTGATCGTTACACTATAAAAACCCCGGGGAAACTTACTGGGAGTATGGCTCTAATTTTCGGAAAAGATGGATTATTAAGTTTTGATTATGGATACCAGAATATGTCAGAGGCCCAATTACGACCACTTTCAGATCCGAGCTTTGCCTCAGAAAATAGTTTTATCTCCAATCAACTTGGTACAGTTTCAACAATACGAGTTGGTGGTGAGTATCGTTTGGCTCAACTAAGCTTAAGAGCTGGCTATCGTTATGAGCAAAGTCCCTATGCCGATAGAACTACCATTGGAGATTTAAATGCATTTTCTGCAGGTATTGGTTATAATTTTGGCGGTAGTAGATTGGATCTTGCCGCAAGTAGAAGTCAACAAGACTTAAACAAACAACTTTTTGAAACAGGACTTCCCGTTCCTAGCTTACTTACCAATATAAATACCAATGTAACTCTGGGATATACAATAAATTTCTAAGAAGACAGAGTATAAAAAAGACCGGTAATTACCGGTCTTTTTTATCGCTTTAAAGTAAAGTGGTTCCGTAGAATACTGGCAACCAATATCCCGTCTTGATCCCTTGAATAGTCAAATCTAAACCAATAATCTGAAGAAGGCATTGGTCTGCCATTAAAGGTTCCATCCCATCCTATGGTAGTTTCATCCAATTGCTTCAATAGTTTACCATACCGATCAAAGATAAACACAACGGGATTCGTAAGCGTTTCTATACCGAGAATATTCCAAAAGTCATGGATTCCGTCTCCGTTAGGGGTGAAAAATTTGGGGTAACCTACAACCAAAAATGGAATAGGATCTGTTGTACCACACCCGTTTATATCATTAATAATGACTGTATTCACCCCGGGAGGAACATCTCTAAATACAGGGTCATCTTGAAACGGCTCACCATTTATTGCATACTCATAGCTCCCGTTTCCGTTTACAACAATTTGAATGTTATTGCTATCAGCCAAATCATTTAAAATAATCACTTCATCTAGTACGGGAACACCAAAAAATGTAATCAAAATATCGTCATTGATAATTACTCCGGCAAAAGTTTCAATCTCTATATAATAACGACCCGAATTAGGGCTGTTAACAACCAACTCAACCTCCCCGGGTCCATTTGCCAATACCGCATCTATAGTACCATCATCCTCATAGTCCACTGTCCAGGTTACATTGACAATGTCCGGACCTGCGGGTGATCGCAAAGCGCTTAGGGTAATTGGTGGATCTCCCTCACAGGCCACTATGTCAAGACCTAAAAATTCATCTCTTAGTCTGCAGTCCAGAGCAGTATTCTGATTTGCATTTACAGAACTTCCCGTAAATGTTAGGGAAAAAGGCTCCGGATCCCCGTCAAAATTTGTATTAAAATTATTAATAAGAATAAAATAAAGTTCTCCTTCAACCACATTTAACCATTCATCATAGGTGTTTTGACTACCAACTAAAAAAGGTGCGCCAGCCTGACCGTTTTCAGGATTTACACCAATCCCCGTGAAAGCGGTAGTGTTAACTTCGTAATTACAACGAATGGGCTGTGCGGTGCCATTGCTTATATCTGCACAATCTATATCCGGACCATAAACCGCAAAATCCCATTCCGCAGTTGGGGACAATGCCTCTATATCAAAACCTATTTGCCCGGTAGTTCCCGCTCTAAAAACGTACCACGAAGTATTGTTTTCGATATTTGCAGAACTTATACTACCTTTCTCCAAACACCCGGTCTGCCTTATTACGTCAGGATCAAAATCATCAATATCACCACTACCATTAGCTTCCGAAAAAATGGGTCCATCTGCACAAACCGGAATGGCTGTTCTACAATCCGGTGAATTTTGTGCTTTTCCTACTATTACGAAAAGTAGGAAACAACACATTGAACAAAAAAGTGTTCGCATAGATTATGGGGCTAACATTATACTAACAATCTTAACAATAACTCTTGACCACCAGATTTAGTATGTTTTACCCGAAATTTATGCAGTTAATCGATTAACTGACAAAATCGAAACTTTTTACAGTCAAATAGAAGCCAAAAAAGAGGAGAATATTTAATTTTTAGTGCTACTCTGCCCTATTGGTTTTATAATTTTCAAGTTCTTAAAGACTGAACACCACGGGCTAAATATATTAACTAACCCTATTACTGATTAACACTTATTTATACCGGACTACATTGAAATCCGTCTATTAAGTGCCATATTATGTATATCTTTGCTCCTCTTAAAAGACGATATTTTAAATGAAAATAGACGGCACATTGGAAAAGCATTTTGATGATATGGGAGATGGTCATGTTTCTTCCACTGAAGAAACCCCATTAAGAGAAGATGCTTTTATATTAAGTGATGAAGAAAAAATTGATTTGATTCAGGCTAATATAAAAGATATTATGATAACCCTTGGCCTTGACCTGAAGGACGATAGTTTAAAGGGAACTCCCAATAGAGTAGCAAAAATGTTTGTAAATGAGATTTTTTCCGGACTGCATCCTAAGAGAAGACCTAATTCCTCTACCTTCCAGAATAAATACAAATATGGTGAAATGCTTGTAGAGAAGAATATTACCTTATATTCTACCTGTGAACACCATTTATTGCCAATCGTTGGCAAAGCACATGTAGCCTATATCTCTAATGGAACAGTAGTAGGCCTCTCCAAGATGAATAGAATTGTAGATTATTTTGCAAAAAGACCGCAAGTACAGGAACGACTTAATATTCAAATTGTAAGAGAACTTCAGAAAGTACTAAATACGGAAGATGTAGCTTGCGTAATTGATGCAAAACATTTATGCGTAAATTCTAGAGGTATTCGGGATATTGAAAGTAGTACCGTTACTGCCGAATATGGAGGGAAATTTAAAGAGGAAGCAGTCCGACGAGAGTTTCTGGACTACATAAACTTGGACACCAATTTTTAATTGTTTTTCTTCTAAAAATGCCATTATATAAAAATCAATTACTAAGAGTTTATAACTCACTATCGGGAAAGAAAGAGGTTTTTAAACCCATAAACGATGGCTATGTTGGTATGTATGTTTGTGGTCCTACCGTATATAGTAGCGTACATCTTGGAAATTGCAGAACTTTCATGTCTTTTGATATGATTTTCAGATATTTAAGACATTTGGGCTACAAAGTCCGTTATGTACGAAATATTACAGATGCCGGACATTTAGTAGATGATGCTGAGGATGGAGAGGATAAAATTGCAAAAAAGGCGCGACTTGAGCAATTAGAGCCGATGGAGGTAGTACAACGGTACACGGTTGATTTTCATAATACACTACAAAAATTTAATTTATTACCCCCTAGCATTGAACCTACAGCTACTGGACATATTATTGAACAAATTGAAATAATTAAAGACATCCTACACAAAGGCTATGCTTATGTATCCAATGGTTCTGTCTATTTTGATGTTGAAAAATTTAATCTTACCCATCATTACGGTAAATTGAGTGGTCGGAAACTAGAAGATATGATTGCCAATACCCGTGAATTAGCTGCGCAAGATGAGAAAAAAAGTCCTCAAGATTTTGCGCTATGGAAAAAAGCAGAACCACAACATATTATGCGTTGGCCATCTCCCTGGGGAGATGGTTTTCCGGGTTGGCATTTAGAATGTACGGCTATGAGTACAAAATATTTAGGCGAAACCTTTGACATTCACGGTGGTGGTATGGATCTGAAATTCCCTCATCATGAATGTGAAATTGCCCAGGCCGAAGCTTGTAATGGGATGTCTCCGGTTAAATACTGGTTGCATGCGAATATGCTTACACTTAATGGCAAAAAAATGGCTAAATCTACGGATAATAATATTTTTCCTAATGAAATCTTTTCAGGGGAAAATACCATTTTAAGCAAGCCTTTTACGGCTAGTGTCCTTCGTTTTTTTATGATGCAAGCACATTATACCAGTATTTTAGATCTAAGTAATGATGCCTTATTGGCATCAGAAAAGGGCTATTCTAAATTAATGGATGCAATTGAAATACTTGAAAAACTAGAAACCGGGAATTCCACCACAATGGATCTAACAACTTGGAAACAAAAATGTTATGATGCCATGAATGATGACTTTAATACACCTATTTTAATAGCTAATTTATTTGAGGCTGTAAAAAATATAAATTTAATTGTTGAAGGAAAACAGAGCATTACAGCATCAGACAAAATTTTGCTATTACAGACGTTAAATACATTTGTTTTTGAGGTATTAGGATTAGAGCCCAAAATTGAGAATGCGACAGATTCCTCAAAGTTAATCGGTGTTGTGGAATTGTTAATACAGTTGCGAAATGAGGCCCGTGATAATAAGAATTTTTCGACTTCAGACAAAATCAGGGATGAATTGAGTACTCTGGGAATACAATTAAAAGATGGAAAAGAAGGCACTACATTTATTCTTTAACTTTCCCTTGTTTTATTAAAATTGCATAACTAGTTTGTCCATATACTAAGTTCATCTTACTAGAAGATGTCAAACATGAAACAATTCCTTTTAGCTCCTTTTATTTTTTTGGTAAAGTGCTATCAATATGGTATTTCTCCTTATCTTCCCGCTAGTTGTCGTTATAGTCCAACCTGTTCTCATTATACCATTGAAGCATTAAAAAAACATGGCCTCTTTAAAGGTAGTTGGCTATCGCTAAAACGTATCATCAGTTGTAATCCGTGGGGAGGAAAGGGTTATGATCCTGTTCCCTAAACTATATAATTGCACTACTCTTTTCTAAAACTTAATAGGCCGTTTAAACAATCCCAAATTTGCAAAAGTTATGGCTTACAACTTGCGTTAATTGGTTATATTAGCCCATCAAAAAAATAACTATGTACTTTTTAGGCTTTACGTGGAATCCCAATGAAACACTTTTTAAAATTGGTTTTTTACAAATTAAATATTACAATCTTCTTTGGATTACCGCCTTTGTAATAGGATGGTTTATTACAAAACGTATATTTTTAAGAGAAAAAAAATCGCTGGAGCAACTAGATTCACTCTTTATTTATACCGTTCTGGCAACTATGCTGGGGGCTAGATTGGGGCATGTGTTTTTCTATGATTGGCCCTATTATAAAAATCATCTACTGGAAATTCTACTCCCCATTCGGGAGAGTGCGGAAAGCTCGCTTTTTGGCTTTATCAACGGGTATGAATTTACCGGCTTTACTGGCTTGGCAAGCCATGGAGCAGCAATAGGAATTATTATTGGCATGTATCTCTATACCCGAAAATATCCGGAGTTTAAGATGTTATGGATTTTAGATAGACTAGTTATTCCGGTTGCCATTGGTGCCTTCTGCGTGCGTTTAGGAAATTTTTTTAACTCCGAGATTAATGGAAAAGAAGTAGATAAATCATTTGCATTTGCTACACGATTTATAAGAGATTCGGATGATTTACCCACCTACAAAGCTATGGGAGTGACTCAAGCAAAGACAGTGAATGAGGCGTATAACCTTATTGAAAAAGATCCCAGATTTTCTTCCTATTTGGAAGCCATCCCCTACAGACACCCTGCGCAGCTTTATGAGGGTTTTTGCTATATTTTTGTATTCCTTATTCTGTATTATTTGTATTGGAAAACAGATAAAAGAGATAAACTTGGGTTTTTATTTGGTACATTTTTGGTGCTTCTTTGGACAGTCCGCTTTTTTGTAGAATTCGTTAAGGAGAGTCAAGGGGGATTTGAACAATCACTAGGTTTATTGTCCACCGGACAATGGCTTAGTATTCCTTTTATATTGATTGGATTCTACTTTATGTTTAGACCAACAGTACTGACCAAATAACCCCTTCTTTAGTATTCGTATATTTAACTGTTTACTTAGCATGTATGTGGAACTTTGGTAAGTTATCTTTTCTTTTATTTGCAAGTCTTTTTATCCTACTTACAGCGTGCAAGGAAGATAAAAAAAATACTGTTAAGCCAACGCCTATTGAATTCACCAAAGAGGGAGAGTTAACAATATTCAAGGATGTACAAGATTCTGCCTTTATAAAATTAGATATTGAAATAGCTGATACTGAGTATGAGACCCAAACCGGTCTGATGTATAGAAGTAGTATGGAGGAAAAACATGGAATGTTATTTGTATTTCCCGATGTAGCTATCCATTCTTTTTACATGAAGAATACCCAAATTCCATTAGACATAATTTTTATTGATGCAAACAAGAAGGTAGTAAGTTTCTATGAAAATGCTGAGCCTTTTAGTCAAACAGGAGTTTCTTCAATGGTACCAGTGCAGTATGTTCTGGAAATTAATGCCGGATTAGTTGAGAAATGGGGAGTTGAAATTGGAGATCGAATTGACTTGATAAAATAGTTTTATGATAAATTATCTTCTTGAAGGAAAGGAGACAAAAAGGATTATTTTTAGAAAACTTGTTCCAGCAGATTTTAACCAGTGGTTACCTTTCCATCAAGATCCCTTAAGTTCTGTACATTGGTCAGGAGAACATTCTGATCCCCACGTTGCATGTCAAAATTGGTTTGATGCTACATTTTACCGTTATGAAAAAAATATGGGTGGAATGAATATTTTAATGAACAAAGAAAAAAACTATCTTATTGGTCAGTGTGGGTTACTCATACAAACTGTTGATGGCATTCAAGAACTAGAAATCGGTTACTCCATTTTACCTAAGTATTGGAACCAAGGATATGCTACCGAAGCTGGGCGAAAGTGCCTAGAACATGTATTTGACAATCGTCTTTCCAGGTCCGTGATTGCTATAATCCATGTTAAAAATATAGTTTCTCAAAAGGTTGCTAAAAATTTAGGTATGTCAGTAGATAAAATCACCTATTATAAAACAAATCCGGTTTACATTTTTAGAATTAATGTGCCACAAAACCTTAATTAAATACAAAAATCAAGTATCGACAAAAAAATACAATCAATGGAAACTAGAAAATAAAATGGTTTATACCCCCCCTATAATGCACTGGGCAGTGCTAACAAAAAATAATTCTGACAAAGATTCTCTGATTTGCGAACTTTTGGAAGGCAAAAAAACCACTTATTTTTCAAATTTGCATGGGTTAAAGGGAGCTCTTTTTTCAAAATTAGTACTAGAACGATTAATAGATGAGGAAGAACGACACGGAGTTAAAGTCATAACCGGGAATACCACACAAGCTTTAATATCGATGTCAAGCGGAGAGCAAAAGAAAGCGCTATTACATTATGTATTAAATTCCAATCCAGATTTTCTAATTCTGGATAATCCTTTTGATAATTTAGATATTGAATCTCAAAAAGAATTAAGGCAACAATTAATTTCGATATCAGTTCAGATACCCATGGTGCAGTTAATGAGCAGAAGGGGTGATATCTTACCTTTCATAAATAACATAACCAACTGTGGTGATTCCCCAAGCCTTAAAACGAACTTTGAATCTTATAGTTCTGTTTCTGAAATTGTTACGACACATTTTAAAGGAATTATTCCTCCTTCCCCAACACCAATTGTTATTGAGACTAAGGTGCTGGTAGCCTTTAAACAAGTTTCAGTATCATACGACACAAAGACGATAGTCAAAGATATTAACTGGAAGATTGAATCTGGTGAGTTTTGGCAGTTAAAAGGAAAGAATGGCAGTGGTAAAACTACCTTACTCACTATGATTACGGGCGATAATCCCAAAGGGTATGGAAAGGACCTATATCTCTTCGGAAAGAAAAAAGGAAGTGGTGAAAGTGTTTGGGATGTAAAACGTAAAATTGGCTATTTTACTCCGGCTATGACCGATAAATTTACAGGCTATCACACTGTTGAGTATATGTTAATTTCCGGTTTTTTTGATTCTATCGGGTTATATGCCAAACCCACTGAGGTTCAGTTAAGGATAGCCAAACAATGGTTGCTGTTAATTAACATGTGGGATATTAGAAATAGTCTTTTTCACGAGCTTACAATGGGCCAAAAACGATTACTAATGGTAACCAGAGCAATGATAAAACACCCATTATTACTAATACTCGATGAGCCTACCGCAGGTTTGGACGATGAAAGCGCAGCTCTATTTGTAGCTTTAGCCAATAAAATTGCAAAAGAAACCTCTACAGCGCTTGTCTTTGTTTCCCATCGTGAGGAAATTGGGCTAAATCCACAATTTATATACGAGTTGTTACCTACAGAAGATGGGTTTATTGGAAAAGTATCACAAAACAAAAAGGGAGGCTAATTAGCCTCCCTTTTTGGTAGAAAACAATACAATAAACTAATTACCTAATTTAGTGTCTTTTTTTAAAGTGTCGTACATTATAGGCGTTGCGATGAATAGCGAAGAATAGGTACCTACTAAAATTCCTATAATCATAGCAAACATGAATCCTCTTAACGCCTCGCCTCCAAAAATAAAGATTGCCAATAAAACCACTAAGGTAGTTAAAGAGGTGTTTAGTGTTCTGCTCAACGTGCTATTCAATGCCAAATTCGTGTTTTCCCCGGATTTCCATCCTTTCTCTGCAATAATTTCCCTTATACGGTCAAACACTACCACGGTATCATTCAAAGAGTATCCAATAACCGTTAATATGGCCGCAATAAATGCCTGATCAATTTCCATATTAAAAGGCATAATTTTACCAACAATTGAGAAAATACCTAACACAATCAGAACATCATGAAAAACAGCTGCTACTGCACCCAATGAAAACTGCCATTTTCTAAAACGGAATAAGATATAGATGAATACTACTATCAAAGATCCAATTATAGCCAAAAAGGCATTCCTTTTTATATCATCTGCTATAGTTGGGCCCACTTTCCTGTATTTTAGTATTCCTATCTCTTCCCTAGTTCCTCCGGGTTTAAAGTCATCATAAGTTGCACCATCGGGTAAATACTTTGCCAAAGTAGTATATAACTTATCTAGTATTTCTTCATCCACCTCGATTCCTTCGACATCAACTTTATAATTGGTAGACACCATTATTTGGTTAGCTTCTCCAATAGTTTTAGCACTGGCACTTCCAAAAACTGCTGTCAATTCATTAGTAATCTCTGTAGGACTTACAGGATCAATAAACCGAATTTGATAATTCCTTCCTCCAACAAAATCAACACCTTGCTGCAAACCTTGGGTTAAAAGTGAAAACAATCCAATAGCCACCAAAACTGAAGATATAACATACGTTATTTTACGTTTTGATAGGAAATCTATATTAATGTTTTTGAATAAATTTTTTGTGAGCACTGTGGAGAAATCCAAGGATCTACCTTTCCCGCTACTATACCAATCTACTAGGAGTCTGGTAATAAAGATTGCTGTAAATAAAGAAGTCAAGATACCAATCATTAGGGTGGTAGCAAACCCTTTTATTGGCCCTGATCCAAAAATAAACAATATGATCGCCGTAAGTCCGGTCGTAATATTCGCATCTAAAATGGAAGACAGCGCATTACCAAAACCATCTGCTATAGCTTGCGCTTTGCCCTTTCCTTTTGCAAGTTCTTCTTTGATACGCTCAAAAATAAGCACGTTGGCATCCACAGACATCCCTATGGTTAAAACAATACCGGCAATTCCGGGAAGGGTTAAAACCGCATTTAAACTAACTAAAACTCCGAAAATCAATAAAATGTTTAATAGTAAGGCAATATCGGCAAAAAGACCCGCTTTGCCGTAGTAGAAAATCATCCACAACAAAACAAAAATCATAGCGATAACAAAGGATAAAAATCCACTGTTTATTGCCTCTTG
>JBGTEN010000214.1:0-14438 GCA_041747755.1 Arenibacter sp.
ATGTTAAACACTTTAGAAGAGGTAAATCGGCCAAATATTGGATTTCAAGCCGATATGGCACACACCTTATTATATCTGTTGGGTTACAATAAAGCAGATGAAAGAATTCTTCCAACCGACTTTCAATGGGAGGATAGAGAAACACTTACGGAAGGTCTGAAAACCTTGACCAAGGCCCTTAGGCCTTGGACTATAGACTTTCACGTGGCTCAAAATGATGGAACCGTATTTGGTGCCGGAACACATGATAAAACAGGCCGACATTGTTTAGCTTCCGATCCCAATGGCAAATTAGATATTGTCATAGATGCCGGACATTGGCTTAGAAACGAGGATGGAAGTCTTACGAAACGATTTAAACATATCTGCTGGGATGGTTGTATGTTTCCAAACGAAGTGATGATGCAACAAAAAACCTGGAATGATATTCTGGCCACAATGATTCAGGTTCGTAAAAAACATGGATGGTATGAAGCTCCTTAAGCCATTCAAAACAAAGACCTATACGAAGTGTTTTAAGAAATAAGTATGGATTAAAGAGAATAAAAATGTTAAATAAAAAAGAGTTTAGAATTGGTTTAGTTGGGTACGGTTTTATGGGTAGAACCCACTCCAACGCATATAAAAGAGTTGGAGATTTTTTTCCGGAATTGGAATACACACCCGTTTTAAAGGCGGTTTGTGCTAGAAATGAAGAACGTGTTCAGGCTTTTGCGGATCAATGGGGTTATGAATCTGTTGAAACCGATTGGAGAACCTTGGTAGCTAGAACTGACATTGATGCCATAGATATTTGTACCCCCAACAATATGCATTCGGAGATAGCCATTGCGGCTGCCAAAGCCGGAAAAATGATACTTTGTGAAAAGCCACTTTCCAGAACGGTTGCTGAGGGTCAGCCTATGGTAGATGCTGTAGAAAAGGCAGGAGTAAAGAATACAGTGTGGTACAATTACCGCCGACTCCCAGCCGTTACACTCGCCAAACAAATAATAGATTCAGGAAAATTGGGAAGGATTTTTCATTATAGAGCTAATTTTCTTCAGGATTGGACCATTAGTCCAGAACTTCCTCAGGGAGGTGAGGGTTTATGGCGATTAGATAATGATGCCGCCGGCTCGGGAGTAACCGGGGATCTTTTGGCACATTGCATCGATACAGCCATGTGGTTGAATGGCGGCATCAAAGATGTGTCGGCCATGACGGAGACCTTTATTAAAGAACGGGTGCATACCGGTACCGGAGAAGTGCAGAAAGTAGGGATAGACGATGCCTGTATTTTTCATTGTCATTTTGAGAACGGCTCCCTCGGATTGTTTGAGTCCACACGCTATGCCCGTGGACACAAAGCCTTGTACACTTTTGAAATTAATGGGGAACATGCCTCTATTCGGTGGGATTTACATGACCTAAATCGTTTGGAGTATTTTGATCATAGAGATGACTCCATAGTACGTGGTTGGCGATCGATACATGTTACGGATGGCGATCAGCCTTATATGGATAAATGGTGGGTACCGGGACTATCCATTGGGTACGAACACAGCTTTGTGCATCAGGTAGCCGATTTTCTCAAAAGTATTGAAGAGGGAACCCCATGTTCGCCTACCTTTAAAGAAGCGCAGGAAACCCAAAAAGTATGTGAGGCGGTGTTAGACTCAGCAAGAACTAAAAACTGGAAAGATACCGGTGTAACTTGGTAAGTTTCTTAGGGATATTACTATGGGCTAAATGTCAGTTCGAGTTTTTTCTGAAAGAAATCCCGAAACTTCGGGAGTATCGAGAACGGATTTTATAGTTCGAATTTGAAAAATAAAAATACACTGTATTTACAATATAAATAACAATTAGAATGGGAGCAGCAATTCAGGGATTTTGCTTGGAAGGTAGAGAAAAAATATCGCCAAACTCGGAAGGTTCAGTTACGCGAAATACTTCTGTTGTAAACATGGAATTGCCTACTTTGAAGGATGGGGAAATTTTGGCAAGAACCTTATACACGGGAATTTGTGGGTCCGATAATAGTGCCGCCTTAGGAAAACCCAATTTCGATTGGGTAGAACGCCCCCGAATTATTGGACATGAATTCAGTGCAGAAGTAATTGCAACGGGACCGGGAAATCATGGGGATGTCAAAGTGGGGGATATTTTCACCCCTTTGGCCATGTTGGGTTGTCAGGATAAAAATTGTCCCGCATGCAGTGTTGCTAAATGGAATTTATGTCCTTCCAAACAAATCATCGGATTTCACAGAAATGGGGGATTTGGTCAGCAGGTTATTCTGGAATCGGATCGTGTGGTTCATTTATTACCCGGACTAAACCCGGAACAAGGGGCTTTGGTAGAACCTTTGTCTGTGGTTGTGAATGCCTTACATAATAAATGCAATATCAAACCCGGACAGGATGTGGTGGTTACCGGTTGTGGTATTATCGGCTTAATGTCGGCCGAATTGGCCAGAGCAGCAGGAGCAAGGGTAGCCATTACCGGAATTGCTCATGACAGGGATATTCGTTTAAAAAAGGCCAAAGAAAGGGGTTTTATAACCATTGAAGTCTCCCTTGAAAGACCACTAAAACTCCAATTGGAGGAAGGCATATCGGATAGTAAAGGTATTGCTTTTGGGAATCATGGTAAGGTTGATTTGTTGATTGAATGTTCTGGAGTGCCACAGGTGCTGACAGAAGCCATTTCAGTAGTGCGACCTGAGGGCGATATCTGCGTAATTGCCACCTATCCAAAGGATGTGGAAATCAATGCAACGCATTTAACGCGAACCTCTTTGAATATGAGAGGCTCTATGGGATCCTGTCGCGAAGACTATATGGTAGCTCAAAAATTACTTTTGACCAATGTTTTTCCAGCAGACCATTATATCAATCGATATGATTTTGTGGATATTACACAGGCTTTTGAGGATTCCATTAAGGCAAATAATGTGAAAGCAGTGATTAAAATGAATTGACAATGGTACATGTGAAAATTGAAAATTCGTAGAAAAAAATATTAGGGTTATACAAAAATTAAAGGAAGGAAATGCAAACCATATTTATCACAGGTGGAACAGGGTGTATAGGATCGGTGACTATTTATAAATTATTACAGTCCAATGAGGTAAATAAAATTGTCATCGCCACCCGATCCAATAACACAGAACCCTTGAAGCTGTGGTTGGGGGAAGATTTGAGTCCAAGGTTGGAATTCGTACAAGTAGATGTAGCCGATTATAAAGCATTGGAAACTGTGCTGTTGGAAGTAAATCCTACCCATATCATTCATTTGGGTGCGTATCAAAGTCCAGACTGCTCCAAATACCATAACGCAGGAATGGAAATCAACACCGGGGGTACAATGGCGTTATTTGATGCAGCTGAAAAGCTACCCAATTTAAAGCGATTTGTTTTTGCCAGTTCAGCGGCAGTATACGGTATGCGGGCTATGTACCCTGAACCGGGAATTACTGAAGATGCACCTTTGGCGCCACCGAACCATTACGGAATTTGGAAATTGGCAGGGGAACATTTGGCCAGACTATTTTATGATACCACCAAGGTGCCTACCATTTGTCTGCGGATCAATACTACCTATGGAAAGGGTAGAGATAAGGGAAAAACCTCTGCACCTACCAATGCGCTCAAGGCTATTGCTATGGGCACGGTTACAGGAAAAACAGTGCCTTTTGAAATGCCCTATAATGGTCGTGAGAACTATCATTTTGTGGAAGATGTGGGAGCTCATTTTGCTGCCTGTACCCTGCAACCGTATGAAGGATTTGGAGCCTTTAATATTCAGGGAGAAACCATTGCCATCGATACGTTTTTAGATATTGTAAAAGAAGAAGCCAATGCATTGGGGATGAAGGAATTTGTGCAACTTTCCATTGCAGAGGGAGCCGAACCCAATTTGTTCGTTTCCGATTTGAGTCACGCTAAAATAGCGGCAACATTTAATGATTTACCACTTACCTCAATCCCGGATGGGGTACGGAAGTCGCTCCGGGAATTTCAGGAAATGGCTAAGAAAGGAATATTGGAATTTTCATAAAAAATTAAATGCGAACTATAAAAATAGGATTGCTAGGCTCCGGTGATGTGGCCGATTTACATGCCGAGGCAATAAATAGTCTGCCAGGGGCTGCGCTTGCAGGATTATGGAACCGAACAGCAGAGAAGGGCAAATTTAAAGCGTCTCAATATGGCTGTAAAACCTACGCCACGGAAGAAGAACTCTTTAACGACCCTGATATAGATGCTGTTTTTATACTGACCAATATGGAAACCCACTGCGAATATACCTTACGAGCCGCTGCAGCGGGAAAGCATATCTTAGTGGAAAAACCTGCCGCATCCAACATTGCGGAGCTGGAGAAAATGCAAAAAGCAGTGGCGCAAGCAGGCGTAAAATGTATGCCGGTACATAATTACATTTATGAAACGGGGATTCAACGTACCAAAAACATGATAGAAAGCGGGAAGTTGGGGGTTATTACTCAATTTTATATGTTGTATAATATTCATCATGCGGATGATATCAGAGCGCGCTATCCCGGTGTAATCCGTCAGATTTTGACCCATCACAGTTATACCATGCTATATCTGGCAGGGATGCCCAAGACCATTTCTTGTTTAAAATATACGGTAGATGCAACTCTTGCTCCTCAGGAAAATGTAGCCATGGCGAATATGCAGATGCAAAATGGAAGCCTGAGCCATCTTTGTGCCAGTTTTGCCAATGACGATCATGCCGGAGATCCATGGACCTGCATGATTAAAGTGATGGGCACCAAGGGAAGTACCCGCTATAGTTATCGGGATTGGGTCATTAATGATCGCAATGGGGCGCATTCCCAAACCTATTTTTGTTATCCGGAATCGATTAAGAATACCACAACCCATTTTATCAACAACGTCTTAAGAAACAACGAAAGGCCCCTTTCCAGTTTGGAAGATGCCATCACCTGTCAGCGCATTATAGAGGCCTGTGAAAGATCGGTTTCGGAGGGGGTTCATGTTCAATTTTAGCCAACAATCAGAAAAATATAATGAAGCTAGTATCAACCATTTTGTTTTTAATTTTTGTTAGCTGTAAGAGCGAAACAAAAATTGAAAACGGGGTAGACAAAACCGTTTATGAAATGTGGGATAACTTTATCCAATCAAATCCAGAATTTAAAAATAGCGAAATCCCGGAATCATGGTATTTTCATAATAATAAGGAAGATGCGAATCGGCTGGCAGAATTAACTGTGAATGGAAAAAAGAAAGCTGCTTCCGGTTTATATGCTTGGTACGAAGTAGCTAATGCAGATTTACCAAAAATAGGAACAAAGCATATTATAACAGATTTTGAAGGGAAAGCCCTCGCAATAATTGAAATTAAAAAGGTTGATACAATTCCATTTAATCAGATATCCAAAGATTATGCGGAACTGGATATGGGAACGACAATTGAACCACTCGAAAAATGGAAGAAAGCACATTGGGACTTTTTTGCAAGCGTACTCCAAGAAAGCGATACGAAACCAACAGAAGAAATGCTTATTGTTTGCGAGAGATTTGAAAAAATATGGCCAAAATTGAACCCATAAAATTGATCATGAAACGTTAACGTCAATATCCATATAATTATGAGTGAAATTATAGGAATAGTTTTGGTGGTCTCTATATTCAACTTTATTGGAGGTTCAATACGGTGGTTAATTGGTTCAATTTGGGGACTTCTAACAAATAAACCCAACGCAACCTTTCAACATTACCTTGATGGACCAAAAAAATCTAAAAATCAGACTGATTTATTAGATCATAGTACGGCTAATGGACTGCTTGGAGCAGCTATTTTTTTCATTATTGCAACTATAATTATCACATATAATATTTAGTCATTTTACAAAACCAAATTAAAAAAAGCCATAACCTTTTTTAAAATCGAAATTATACGGATGTTTATTTCAACTGACTTTCTACGAAAAAATTTATTTAACCTGAGTTAGATATAAAGTTTTGAAATTGAATCGGGGTTTTAGCCCCTTTTCCGCAAGAATAGTCTGAGCAAAGCTCTGAAATTCAGGAGCTCCGAGCATATGGAGCGACGCAGAGTTTGCCAGACGGTTTTCGGCTTAGTCCGAAAAATTCCTACGGAAAAGTGTCTTTTTCTTTGTTTCGTTTCTTTTGGACAAGCAAAAGAAATGAAAGTAAAAGATTAAAAAATTGGAAATCAAATAATACATTGAAAATCAGTATTTTGTTTATTATTTTAATTTTTATTTACATCGAACACATGTTATTTAGTAAGCATGTGCAATTTTCCTATAAGAAGGTATAAATCCAATATTTACGAAACCAAAGAAATTATGCTAGTCCTTAAAAAAAGAATTTTACTGCCTTTAATGGTAGTTTTGGGCTTACTTGTTCAAAGCTGCGGGAAATCTGAAAAAACCTTAGCATTGAATAAAGATACCCATATCGTCTTAATAGGCAATAATCTGGCTTCCAGAATGCTGCATTTTGATCATTTTGAAACAGAAATGCAATTGCGATATCCGGATAGTTTATTGTTCTTCAGGAATATGGGCGATGGGGGACATACGCCCGGTTTTAGACCCCATTCTTCCCGCAATTCCCCCTGGGCTTTTCCCGGAGCTGAAAAATTTCAGACCGAATTAGCGCAAAATTCAGGCAGCGAGGGTCATTTTGAAACTGAAGACGAGTGGCTTGCACGATTAAAAGCAGATATAATCATTGCTTTTTTTGGGTATAATGAATCCTTTCAAGGGGAAGCCGGACTGGAAAATTATAAAGCAGAGCTTCGGGCGTTCATCGAACATACCAAAAATCAAAAATATAATGGTAAAAATGCACCCCAATTGGCGTTGGTTTCGCCTATTGCCTTTGAAGATTTGTCGGACTCTAGGGATTTACCCAATGGCGAAAATGAAAACAAGAATTTAGAGTTATACACTGAGGCCATGCGGGAGGTGGCGGCTAATGATAGTGTCTTCTTTGTGGACGTGTTTAATGTATCAAAAAAATGGTATGCCTCGGAAAATGACCATCTCACAGCGGACGGCTTTCAGCTGAACGACTTCGGATATCAAAAACTGGGAAAATTGTTGGCAGATACACTTTTTGGAACAACGAAAAGCATATCTGAAAAAAATAGGAAATTGGTATATGATGCCGTTTTAGAAAGAAACTGGTTCTGGCACAATGATTTTAAAATACCGAATGGCGTACATGCCAACGGACGAAGATATGACCCATTTGGACCAAAGAATTACCCGGCAGAAATAGAAAAAATAAGGGAAATGACCGCCATTAGGGATCGGGCTATTTGGGCTGCTGCCAAAGGCAAGGTTATGGACCTGGCTGCGGAAGATGCCAAAACAAAAACATTGCCCCCTGTAGAAACAAATTACAGGTATAATGGGAAAGATGAAGCGCCAAAATACCTTTATGGAGAAGAAGCTTTAGCCAAAATAAAGGTCGCCGAAGGATATAAGATTGAATTATTTGCTTCTGAGGAAGAGTTTACGGACTTGGCCAATCCGACCCAAATATCTTTTGATAACAAAGGGCGATTATGGGTAGGGGTTATGCCCAGCTATCCCCATTACCGACCCGGGGATGCTAAACCCAATGACAAATTGATTATTTTAGAGGATACCAATAATGATGGAAAAGCCGATAAACAAACCACCTTTGCTGAAGGGCTCCATTTGTCCATCGGGTTTGAGTTCGCTCCGGAAGGAGTTTATGTCTCCCAGGGAACCAATTTAGTACTATTAAAGGATACTGATGGGGATGACAAAGCAGATACCAAGGAAATCATTTTAAGCGGATTTGACGATCACGACACCCATCACGCTATCAGTGCTTTTACTGCTGATCCTTCCGGGGCACTCTATATGGCTGAGGGCGTATTTTTACATACCAATGTGGAAACGGCCTATGGTCCGGTTCGGGGCACCAACGGCGGTTTTTATCGATATAGTCCGCAACGCCATCATCTGGAACGCACTGCACAATTATCCATTCCTAATCCATGGGGAATAGCCTTTGATGATTGGGGGCAAAATTTCTTTGCGCATACCTCCGGACCCGATATGACATGGATGATGCCGGGAACCATTAAACCAAGGTATGGAGAATCATCTCCGCTACCCAAGAATTTAATTGAGCAAAAGCATTTGGTCCGACCAACCTCCGGTTTGGAATTTATTTCCAGTAGGCATTTTCCAGATGCCGTCCAGGGCGATTTTATCATCAGTAATACCATAGGCTTTTTGGGCACCAAACAGCACACCTTAACTGATGATCCGGAAACAGCCGGCTATTTAAGTAAGCACAGATTGGATTTGATAACCTCTTCAGATCCGAATTTTCGTCCTGTGGATATGGAATTTGCTCCAGACGGTTCTTTGTATGTTATAGATTGGCATAATATTTTAATCGGCCACATGCAGCACAACGCCAGAGATCCCTTACGAGATCATGTACACGGTCGGATTTATAGGATTACCTATCCGTCCAGACCTTTAGTAACTCCCGCAAAGATTATTGATGCAAGTATTGAAGAGCTTCTGGATAATCTTAAACTCCCGGAATACCGCACGCGTTACCGAACCAAAAGAGAGTTGCGAGCAAGAAATAGGGATGAAGTAGTAGCAAAATTACCTGTTTGGATTAACGGTTTGGACAAGAATGATTCCAACTATGAACATCATATTCTTGAAGCACTCTGGGTTAGTTGGGGGCTGAACAGTGTGGATGAAGTTTTATTGATACAGCTCTTGAATGCAAAAGACTTTAGGGCACGAGCCGCTGCTGTAAAGGTGTTGCGTTATTCCGGACATCAGGTTAAGGATCAGGCTGCGCTTCTAATGGCAGCGGCTCAGGATAAACACCCAAGAGTGCGGCTTGAAGCTTTAATTGCTGCCTCCTGGTTGGATAAAGAAGTGGGGCTGCCTATTGTAACCACAGCAGGTGACATGCCTTTAGATGATTGGATGAAATTACCTTATGAAACTGCTATTGCCCATTTGAATGGTCATAATTTGGGTCAGGATCCGACAACACTAAAAGCTAAAACCGACTTAACCGGGGAAGATAGAGAACTTTTTGTAAAGGGTGAAGCGATTTACAACAGAGAGGGATTCTGTGTTACGTGCCATCAAGCAGATGGCAAGGGGCTCAGTGCCTCGAATTTCCCCCCGTTGTATCAATCGGTTTGGGTAACGGGGAATGAGGATCGCCTAATTAAATTAACCTTAAAAGGGGTAATGGGTCCAATGCAGGTGAATGGTAAAGTATATCCGGGACAAGTTCCTATGATGTCTTATGAGGGTATGCTTACTGATGAGGAAATAGCCTCAGTGCTAACCTATGTCCGAAATACCTTTGGGAATAAGGCTTCAGTAATAGCAGTTGATAAAGTAAAGAAAATCCGTGAGGCAGTACAAAACAAACAAGGTTTTTACACGGCTGATGAATTGTTAAAAGAGCATCCGATGGAGTAAAGGCAATTAAAAACCCATTATTGAGAGTGTTCAGAATGTATTTAATTAAGCATTAAATATCGGCAAATTAATAATTTTGGGCTAAAAGCTATAGGTTTTTGTTTTCAGAACAACTTTCCTCCATATTTTTTCTCAAAAAATACTTGTTCTCATCAATAGGGCTTTTAATTTTATCATTAGGCCATATCATAATTCATCTGTTTTTAGATAGTTTTAGAAATCTAAACAGACGAATTTCCTAATTTTTTCGACAAAATGCGCAAATACTAGTTGAAAACCTATGAATTATTACTAATAACCACTAGAATAGAATTTCGGAATTTTGACATGTTAACCCCTCAAAATCAAAAGTCATGAAGAATGTTTTAATGAACAAAGTGGTTTTTGGATGCATCATCACCCTAATATGCATCTCATTAAACGCACAACAAGCACAGACCCCCCAATCCAACAAAACAGAAGGCTATGAAACCTTAAAACGGATTGAAGACTATCGGGAACTTAAAAGTTTAGGTTATAAGGATCACGAAATTTTTGAAGATCTGGGTAATGCCAGCTTTTTGGCAAACAATTATAAAACGGCAGTGTACTGGTATGCTAAATTAAAAGAGATCAGTAAAGATCATGCGTTAAGCAGTGGCTTTGAAAAGCGGTATCAATATGCTCAAGTACAGGCAAGCAGTACCTCTAAATTTAATGATTTGGATCATGAAAATTGGGTTAGTTCCATAGAGGCAGACTATAAACTTGGAGCAAAAATTCAGAAGAATGCACTAACAACCTCAAATGAGGGTTATAAACCGTTGCGCTCAGATTTAAACGGTCAAAATGGCTATGAAGCTCCTATTGCTGTTACCGCAGATGGTAAAACGGCCTATTACAGTAAAGCGGTTTATGTAAAGCCGGATACCGGCATTTTTTCCAAAAAGGAGTTAGTGCATAGAATTTACAAAGCGCAGAAATTTGATGGCGAATGGAAAACCGTAAAGGAACTAAAAGTTTGTCCGAAATATTATTCGGCCGTGCACCCAACGGTATCTAGTGACGGAACACGTCTGTTTTTTGCCTCAAATATGCCCGGTACTTATGGTGAATTTGATATTTATGTTGTTAATCTTTATAACGATGGAACCCACGGAGGTCCTAAAAACTTGGGTGAAAAAGTGAATACGAAGAAAAATGAACTTTATCCCAACATGGCAGGTGGCAATACCTTATTTTTTGCTTCTGATGGACATAAGGGTTATGGTGGTCTTGACGTCTACATGACTCAGGTAGATCATAAGCATGTGGGTCTAGCTGTAAATTTAGGCAGCTCTATTAACAGTAAAGAAAATGATTATTCTATTTATCTGGGAGCCCAAAAAGGAATGGGCTATGTGATGTCCAACCGTGGAGCCGATAGAGATACTATTCAACAAGTAGCATTTTCCTATGCAAGTGTTGCTCCTTATACGGTAGAAGAGAAACGAGAGTTTAACATTCTGGAAGCCATAAATGGTGGCTCAAAGATGGATTATTCTTCTTCTGTTTTTGAAGATCAATAATCGGACTTGACGATTTAATCTTAGAAACGTTTACTCGAAATTGTGTTTTATTGCACCAAGTCTAAAGTGGCGTGCAACAGGCACAGAGATGCTGCAATACTAACGCAGCAGCAACCGATGAATCACATCCATATTTTTTTAAGTTTAAAACTAGAAAATATGTTGAAAATTGAGGTCAATTTAGACCTATATCGGAGGACTTTCAATAGAATAACAATAATATCTAGAAAAAATGAACCATTCAATATCACTATCATATAGGGTATTTTTAGTTCTGGTAATGGGCTTGATTCTCGGAAATCATGGTGCCTCTGCACAGGAAACAAATACCAAATTAACCTCCAGTAGTACTTATCACAATCAATTGTACTTTAACAGGTATTTAATTAATCCAACATTTTCGTTGGTAAGGGAAAACAAATCATATTTAAATATTCTCCACAGAAATCAATACGCCACGTTTAATGATAATAGCCAAAATTATTATTTAGGGTTTAGCAATAAATTAAACGAGCGCACCGCGCTGGGTATAGGTGTTTATAGTCAATGGCAAGGAATAATTCAGGAGTTTGGTTTTAATGCAAATTATGCCAGCGCAGTAAAGCTGGGTGAAAACAGTGCTCTTACGTTTGGTGCCAATGTAATCTATTACAATGAAGGCGTTGATAAAAATAGGGTAGTTGCTTCAGAAAATGATCCTGTAATTGCTGATTCCGGAAAAGAAAGTAAACTTGCCATACAACCGGGTATCAACCTAACGGTAGGTAAGTTCGATTTTGGGCTGTATGCTTTAGATTTATTCAAATACAACCAAACTACCAATGAATTTTTAACTCGTTTGGATGCTAAAAGCGTTAAAGCCTCAGTACAATTTACCCAAGAGTTAATGGGGAACGGTTTGTTTAGAAATGCCAGACTTATGCCTCTTGTTCAAGTGGGAAGAAATCAAGACAATAGTCTTGGGTATTTAGGTTCTCTCTTATTGGATATGCCCAAGTTTGGATGGTTCCAGGCAAGTTGGGATGATAACTACGGATTATCCACAGGTCTTGGTTTTAGTCTTAATAGCACCATGTCCTTGGGATATGTTATGGAGAAAGATGTTTTAACTACAGACGCCGATTTTGGATGGAACCATGAATTATCTCTGGCGTATACCTTTAAAAACGTTTCTACAGAGAAAAAAACATACTCAACCGGTACAACCGATAGTAAAATAGACGGTATTGTGCGCAACTATGAAGAGCAAATTAAGCAACTCTTGGCAGAGCGGGAGGACAGCAAGCACAAAACGAGGAGCAATGGTAGTGAGGTTGTGAAAACAGATGATGATATCAATTCCCTTGTTCTTGAGAATCGTTTAATTCTGGATGAGTTAATTCTTAGACAAGACTCTATAGAGCTGGCACGCAATTCTGAATTTGAGAAAAGGTTTGAAACCATAGTACGAATTTTAAGAAACGATATTAAGAGCAATATCGCAACAACAATGGAAGAGTTTGCAAAGCCACAAAATAGCTATATAGTAGAGAATGAAAAGAAGAACGAAAAATTTAAACCCTTTAGCACTGCAGCTCAGGAAGAAACGCATGTTGAGGTTCCCATTAAGGTTTTAAATCAGGCAGATATGGAAGGGGTTAAAACCGGCTATTACGTAATTGCAAATGTGTTTAAAAATAAATCGTATTTAAATGCTTTTGTGAATAAATTAAATGATAAAGGAATTAAAGCACATCATTTTTACAATAAAGCAAATGGATTGTATTATGTGTATTTAGCCGATTACAATTTCAGAAAGGATGCTGAAATGGCGTTTTCCTCTAATTTAAACGGAAAGTATTCAGAAGAGAAATGGATAATGCAGGTAGATAACCCTAATGCTATTGTAAACAATTCCTATGAGGATGAAAATGGAATTGCAAGAAGAAATTATTAAATAAAAGTCTACTAAAAGAACAGAATGCAGAGAACTTAAAGAATACTGTTAAATTAAGAGTATAATAAGCAATCATCTGTAAATAAAGCTTAATTTGTTGGGTTGATAAAAGGAGGGGAGCGTCCGGGGGGACAGTGGTACCCCTCCTTTTTGTGTTTTCAATTTCATCTAAACGTGCATTTAAACGAAAATTCCTACAGAAAGTAAATAAGTGTTACTAAATTTTCTACATTTAATCCAAATTAAGCTCTTTAAGATTATTGTTTAACCCCAAATCCCCCCGGAACATGGAAATTTTTTACCTACAAAAAAGTACCAAAGGCAGTAAAAACAGTATGCTTAACGCCAGAACAAACTCTAAAATTGTTCTTAAACAGGACCTACTCCTCACAATTTCAAATTATTTGTCGTTTTTAAATTTTAGATCATCCCTCAAGGAAGTTTAGTCCTTTTATTGACCCAAGTACAACGAATAAACTATTCTTAGCGTAACCAGTTTACCACTGATCTTTAACGCTAAGAATAATCCGGAGCGAAATATTGAAAGACTTTTATAATTTCAATACCTAAATTCCACGTTTCTACCGGTCACTAATGCAATGGTCTATATTGCCCTTGAACTAATGGTTCACCGACCTTTTTAATTCATTTTTTTGCCCTGTTGTTTGTGTAAAAACTAGAACAGTAGCCCATGCTACGCTTATAATCTAGTCAAGAACAATCGTACAATTGTGTCAATTAAACTCGAATTTTTGAGGTTCGGAATGAACACATATTACTTTAATTTCCCAAATCGCACTGAATTTTAACTCGAGTATTACCTTATTTTCTAATAAAAAATAAAGCAATACCTTTAAAAACACCTACTATGAAATCACCTATTTTAAAAGTTATTTTAATTGACAACGACCCATTTTGTCATGAAGGTTACCAATATTATTTTGAAAAGTATAAGGATTATGCTCTGGAAGGCCTATATAATACGGTGGAAGAAGCATTAAAGGAATTTTCAAAAATTCAACCGGATATTGTTGTTTTGGAGGTAGCTACACCTAACCATAGCGATATGGAAAGTATACGTTCTTTTCGAAAAAAAGATAATAATGTGAAAATTATAATGATTAGTAATCAAACAGATTTTGAATTAATTAAAAAATCTTTTAAATGTGGTGCCAATGGTTTTATTACCAAACCGGTTAGTAAAAAGAGATTACACCATGCGTTAAACTCTATTAAATATGAAGGTGCCGCTATGAGCAACGATATTATTGAAAAAGTAATATCAAATTACCACAAACAGTCGTATATCGTTTTTTCCGAAAGGGAAAATCAGATTATAGATTATTTGTGTAAAGGCGCAACGTATAAGGTTATTGCAGACAAGTTGTTTGTAACGCCAAGTGCTGTGAATTTTCATATTCAGAACATTTACTTAAAGTTA